>NZ_JAVRHT010000070.1:0-4757 GCF_031846415.1 Rubrivirga litoralis
CGGGGCGGCACCGGGCGGGGCGGCACCGGGCGGGGCGGCGGCGGCGTATCCCGGACCGCCCCGCCCGTTGGGTGCGTCGCGCCGGATACGACACGTCGTGTCTCTACAGGTGCCCGCCGGTGAGGGCGGGGCGGCCGTACCATCGGGGACCCCACCCCGCCCCACCCGATGCGCCGCCCCGCCCTTGCTGCTCTCCTCGTCCTCCTCCCCGCCCTCGCCGTGGCTCAGACCGCCCCGCCAACGACGGGCGCGAGCGGGGCGGGACGGCTCGGGCTCATGGACGTGTTCGAGCTCGAGTACGCGTCGGACCCCCAGGTCTCGCCCGACGGGCGGACGGTCGTCTACCGCCGGAACCGGCTCGACGTGCAGACCGACCGCGTCCGCGGCGACTTGTGGGCCGTGGGCGCGGACGGCCAGGACCACCGGCCGCTCGTGACCGGCGTCGACGCGTCGTCGCCGCGGTGGTCGCCGGACGGGACGCGGCTCGCCTACGTGGCTCGGGACGCCGACGAGGACCGGCGGCACCTCGTGGTCCGCTACCTCGAAACCGGCGCGACGGTCCCCGTTGCCCGCCTGGAGACGGCGCCGGGCGGGGTGGCGTGGTCGCCGGACGGGACGCAGATCGCGTTCACGCGGTTTGTCGAGGGGGAGGCCACGCCGCTCGCCACGCTCCCCGCCCCGCCCGAGGGCGCCGAGTGGGCCGAGGCCCCGCGCGTGATCGAGTCGGTGATCTACCGGCAGGACGGGCAGGGCTTCACGACGCCCGGGAACGTCCACGTCTTTGTGGTGCCGGCCGAGGGCGGGACGCCGCGCCAGGTCACGCGCGGGCCGTACGACCACGGCGGGACGCCGGCGTGGACGCCCGACGGCGCGGCCCTCGTTGTCTCGGCCGACCGCCGCGACGGCGCCGAGTTCGACCCGGGCAACTCCGAGCTCTACCGCGTCGACCTGCGGACGGGCGCGCTCACGGCGCTCACCGACCGCGTGGGGCCGGACGGGCAGCCGGCCGTGAGCCCGGACGGCCGGCGCCTCGCCTACGTCGGGACCGACGACCGCGGGCTGGGCTACCAGGTGTCGCACCTCTACGTCATGGACCTCGACGGGGGCACGCCGCGCCGGCTCCTCCCCGCCCTCGACCGCGACGTGCAGGACCCGACGTGGAGCGGCGACGAGATCGTCTTCCAGTACGACGACGAGGGCACGACGCGGCTCGCCGCCGCCCGCGCCGACGGGCGGGGCGGCCCCCGCGAGATCGCGTCCGACGTAGGCGGCACGTCGATCGGGCGGCCCTACGGCGGCGGCTCCTTCTCGGTCGGCGGCGGGCGCGTCGCGTTCACGATGACCGATCCGAGCCACCCCGCCGACGTCGCCGTTGTCCCGCTCGAGGGCGGGGTGGTCGAGCGGCTGACGGACCTCAACGGCGACCTGTTTGCCACCAAGCGGCCGGGCGCCGTCGAGGAGATCACGTTCGCGTCGTCGGCCGACGGCCGCGAGATCGAGGGGTGGGTCCTCACCCCGCCCGACTTCGACGCGTCGCGGCGGTACCCGCTGATCTTGGAGATCCACGGCGGGCCGTTCGCCAACTACGGCCCGCGGTTCTCCATGGAGGCCCAGCTCTACGCCGCCGCCGGCTACGTCGTCCTCTACACGAACCCGCGCGGGTCGACGAGCTACGGCGAGGACTTCGGCAACCTCATCCACAACAACTACCCCAGCCAGGACTACGACGACCTGATGAGCGGCGTCGACGCGCTCGTCGCGCGCGGCACCGTCGATCCGGACCGGCTCTACGTGACGGGCGGCTCGGGCGGCGGCGTGCTGACGGCGTGGATCGTCGGCCACACCGACCGCTTCGCGGCGGCCGTCGTGGCGAAGCCGGTCATCAACTGGGCGAGTTGGCTCCTGACCGCTGACATGTACCCGTTCGGGGCCAAGTACTGGTTCGACACGCTCCCCTGGGAGGCCCCCGACGCCTACTGGGACCGCTCGCCGCTCGCCTACGTCGGCAACGTGACCACGCCCACGATGGTGCTGACGGGCGAGGACGACACGCGGACGCCGATGTCGGAGTCGGAGCAGTACTACCAGGCGCTCCAGATCGAGCGGGTCCCGTCGGCGCTCGTCCGCGTGCCGGGCGCGGCGCACGGGATCGCGGCGCGGCCGAGCGGGCTCATGCGGAAGGTGGGCTACATCCTCGCGTGGTTCGAGCGCTACGGCGGGCCGGGGCTCGCTTCGCTCGCGGGAACGGGGGGCGGGGAATAGGGGACGGGCAGAGGAGCCCCTCGTCGTACGCCACCGCTTCCCCCCGAGCGGCGGTACCCTCTTGGGGGCGGGGCGGTCGGCTCTGGCCGCCCCGCTCCTCCTGCCCGTTCCTCGTTCCCCCGTTCCCCGTGCCCAGCTATTCGGACGCCCTCGCCCTTTTCCACGAGTGGACCCAGACCGAGAGCCTCCGGCGCCACGGCTACGCCGTCGAGGCGTCGATGGCCGAGCTCGCGCGGCGGCAAGGCGCCGACGTCGAGACGTGGCGGATCGCCGGGCTCCTCCACGACCTCGACTACGAGCGCCACCCCGCCCCCGAGGAGCACCCCGAAGTCGGCGTGGCGGAGTTGGAGCGGCGCGGGTACCCCGAGGCCGTGCGCACAGCGATCCTCGGGCACGCGCCCTACCTCGGCGTTCCCCGCGAGAGCGACATGGCGAAGGCGCTCTTCGCCGCCGACGAGCTGAGCGGGTTCGTCACGGCCGTCGCCCACGTCCGCCCGGGCGGGTTGGAGGGGATGACGCCGCGGTCGGTGATGAAAAAGCTGAAGGACAAGCGGTTCGCCGCCGCCGTCAGCCGCGACGACATCCGCCAGGGGGCGGAGGAGCTGGGCCTCGACCTGAGCGACCTTGTCCAGATCGTGATCGACGGGATGCGCCGGGAAGCCTCGCGCCTCGGGTTCGCGTAGGAGCCCCCGCCGCTGCCCCCGACGCCGCCCCACCCCGCCCGCCCATGTCCGACTCCTGGCCGCAAGGCCCCCGCCGCTTCGTCCCCGTGCCGGGCGTCATCGACCTCGACGACCTCGAGCCCGACGACCTCGACGCCGCCGCCCGCGCCGACGCCGAGCCCGACGCCGAGCCGGACACCTTCGGCGCCCCGCCCCGCGCGACCGCCCCGACCGCCCCGCCCCCGGCGGCTCCGGCCGAGCCGCCCCGGGCCGAGCCGCTTCAGGCCGCCCCGCCCCCGGCCGAGCCGGTCCAGGAGGCCGCGGACGAGCCGCCGCCGGCCGAGCCGGAGCCGCCGCCGGACGAGGACCTGGACGCGGTCCCCAACGAGCCGCTCGTGCCGCCGCCGGCCGTCCCCGACCCCTTCTCCCCCGCCCCGCCCATCGCGCCCGACCCCGCGCAGCCCGACCTCTCGCCGGGGCTGGAGGGCGGGGCGGAGCCGCGGCGCGCCGAGCCGGAGCCCGCCCCACCGGCGGGCGCGGGGCGGGGCGGTCGGCTCGCGCCCCCCCGCGACGTCGTCGACTCGGCCAAGGAGGCCACGCGGAGCCGCGGCCGCGAGTTCGTCCAGCTCGTCCTCCGCTACGGGCGCGCGCACGTGCCGCAGCCCGAGGCCGCCCCGCCCCGCCCGGACGCCGGGCCGCCGCGGATGGTCGGCCGCGTCGGGCAGCTGATCCCCGTCCTCCGCGTGGTGCCGTGGCTCCTCGCCGTCGTGTTCGCGGCCAGCTTCCTGTGGGACGTCGAGGGCAGCCTGCTCCGCGTGCTCTCGGTGAGCGGGCTGATCGGGTTCGCGACGAACTGGCTGGCGATCACCATGCTGTTCCAGCCGCGCGAGAAGCGGGCCATCGTGCCGCAGGGGCTCATCCCGGCCCAGCGCGAGCGCGTGATCTACCGGCTGAGCGAGGCCATCTCGCGCGAGCTCATCAACGCCGACATCATCAAGCAGAAGATCCAGGAGAGCGGCGTCATCGGGCGCTACCGCGACCTCGCGCTGGGCGTCGTCCGCGGGACGGTCGAGGACCCGGGCTTCCGGGCCGACCTCAAGGGCCTCGCGACCGACTACGCGAGCGAGGTGCTGGGCTCGGAGCCGGTCCGCCGCGAGGTGGCGCGGCTGGCGCTCCAGCGCGTCGAGACGGCCGGGCGCGGCCTGGGCGGGGTGGCGCTCGGGCTCTACCGGACGTTCGCCGAGGACGACTTCCAGCGCCGGCTCGACCGCGCGCTCGACGAGCTCCCGGGCGCCGTCACCCCGCTCCTCGACCGGATCGACACGGCGCTCGACGCCGTCCCGGCCAAGGTCGAGGCGCGGGCCGACGAGATCGAGGAGATCGCCACGCGCGCCGTGCTCTCGTTCGTCGAGGGCTTCGACGTGCGCACGATGATCCAGGAGCGCGCGCGCGGCTTCGACGAGAGCCAGCTCGAGGACCTCCTCAAGTCGACGTCGAACGAGCAGCTCAACTACATCAAGTACCTCGGCGCCGTGCTCGGCGTGCTGGGCGGGCTCGTGATCTGGCGCCCGGCCGAGGCGCTCGCCGGCTTCGCGGTCGTCGGGCTCGCGCTGTGGGCGCTCGACGAGGCCCTCGTCCGCGCGCGCCGGAGGCGGGCGTAACGACCGCCCCGCCCAGGTGAGGGCGGGGCGGCTTGATCTGGGCGGGGCGGGGCGGTTCCACACGATGGACGAACTCCGCCTTCTACGCAGATTGGTGTGGCGTATCATGGTTGGATCCGCCTTCTATGCCGACGGGCGGGGTAGCCAACGTTCAGGTTAGGCAGCACTCATC
>NZ_JAVRHT010000071.1:0-4235 GCF_031846415.1 Rubrivirga litoralis
CTGAGTTCGTGCACCACAGCCCGCGCCGCCCGAACGGCTCCGACGGTGTGCCTCTCCCGGTGAGAGAGACTCGGCGCAGCCAGGGTGAGGGGGCGGGGTTGAACGGGTGGCGCATCAACCGCCAGATCCGGTATCCCACAGTAGAACAGGAGACCGTTTAGCTGCACGGGCTAGAGGCACAGCGGTAGCGAGAGCGACAGCATAGGGTCCCGCCATATCCGGAGCGCACGCGGCTGACGCCCAATGTGGGCCTGCAGCAACAAGTTCTACCGTTTTCTGAGCACGAGGCCGGCGGGGCGCAGCAAGAACGGGCTGGGGCGGGGTGGCGCTCGACGACTTCCCGAGCGTGAGCCGCGAGCAGGCCGAGGCGTTCCTGGTCCTCGCGCTCAACGACGCGCTCGGCCAGACGCCGCAGGTCGCCGAAGAAGCGACAGACCTCGCCTGATGCGGGTGCTCCTCGACCGAACCGCCGCAGGCGACGGCGCAGCCAACGTCCCGCGCAAGCTGAAGTACCGGCTCGCCCCGGAGCACGACGTGTCAACCGTTCCAGAGAACGGGTGGTCCGGGCTCCTCAACGGTGCCCTCCTCCGCGCGGCGGCCGACGGATTCGACGCTTTCGTCCCGCTTGACCGCAGGATCGAATACCAGCAGGAGGTCTCCGACCTCCCGCTTCGGGTCGTCGTCGTGCGGGCGGTCAGCAACAAGTACGAAGACCTGCTCCCGCTCGTGCCGTCGATCCACGCGGCGCTGGAGACGTCGCAGCCAGGCGGGATCGCCCGCGTGGCCGGCTAGCTGCCGCCCCGCCCGCGGGATTCGCCCTACCCGAGCACCTCCGCCGCGCGCCGCAGCCGGCGGACCGTCGCCTCGCGCCCGACAACGACCAGCGTCTCGAACATCCCCGCCCCGGCCGTCACGCCCGTCACCGCGAGGCGGGCGGGGTGGACGACCCGGCCGAACCCGACGCCCTCGTCCTCGGCGAGCTGACGCATGGCGGCCTCGGTGCTCTCCTCGGTGAACGCGTCCTCGGCCTCCAGGCGGTCGGCGTAGAGCGCGACGAGGCGCGCGCTGTCGTCCTTCCAGCGCTTTTTGACGCCGGCGGGGTCGTACGTCTCCGGGTCGTGGCCGAGGAGGTAGCCCGCGTCCGCGAGGTCGGCCGCCTTCGCGATCCGCTCGCGGAGGAGCGCGGCGGCGGCCACGAGCGCCCCCTCCCCCACCCCGCCCTCGCCCCAGCGTGCGTCGACGGCGGGGCGGGCGCGTCGGGCGATCTCCGCGGGGCCGAGCGCGCGGAGGTGCTGGCCGTTGAACCACTCGAGCTTGTCGAGCGAGAACTGCGCTCCGCTCCGCCCGATGCGGTCGACCGAGAACGCCTCGGCCAGTTCGTCCAGCGAGAACAGCTCGCGGTCGTCGCCCGGGTTCCACCCCAGCAGGGCCAGGAAGTTGACGACGGCCTCGGGCTCGTAGCCCGCCTCGCGGTACTCGCGCACGGAGACGGGAATCCCGAGCCGCCCCGCCGAGCGCTTCGAGAGCTTGCCGCCGTTGGGCGAGAGGATGAGCGGGAGGTGCGCCATCCGCGGCGGCTCCCACCCGAGCGCCCGGTACAGCAGCACGTGCTTGGGCACCGACGACAGCCACTCCTCGCCGCGGATGACGTCGGTGATCCCCATCGCGTGGTCGTCGACGACGTTCGCGAGGTGGTACGTGGGCATCCCGTCGCTCTTGACGAGCACCTGGTCGTCGACGTCCGACGTGTCGAACGAGACGTCGCCGCGGACCTCGTCGCGGAAGGCGACCGTCTCGCCCGCCGGCACCTTCAGGCGGACCACGTGCGGCTCGCCGGCCTCGACCCGGCGCCGCGCCTCCTCCTCGCCCCGCGCGACCGCGTTGTCCAGGTCGCCGCGCGTCGTCGCGTCGTAGGCCGCCCCGCCCTCGCGGAGCGCCTCCAGCGCCTCCGGCGTGTCGAAGGCGACGTAGGCGTCGCCCTGGTCGAGCAGCCGCCGCGCTGCCTCGTCGTACCGCGCGCGCCGCTCGCTCTGGCGGTACGGGCCGACCGCCCCGCCCTGCGTCGGCCCCTCGTCGGTCGTGAGCCCGGCCCAGGCGAGGCCGTCGAGGATGTCCTGCTCGGCGTCGGCGTCGAACCGCGAGCGGTCGGTGTCCTCGATGCGGAGCACGAACGCGCCGCCCGTCTGCCGGGCGAGCAAATAGTTGTAGAGCGCCGTGCGCAGGCCGCCGATGTGGAGGAGGCCGGTGGGCGAGGGCGCGAAACGGACGCGGACCGGGGCGTCGGGCATGGGCAGAGCGCGCGGACGGCGCGCGGGGCGGGGTGGCCGCCGAACCTACGCGGCCCGCCCACGCCAACGTGTGAAACGGGGAGGGGAACCAGTAGCGATCGCACGCTCAGCAAGCCTGTCATCCTGAACGAACGTGAAGGATCTCGACGCAGACTGTCCAGGCCGTCAGTGCCGGTCCCGACGACTCGGGACTCGCTGCCGAGACCCTCGGCCAGACGCCGTCCCTACGGGGTCGCTCCGCTCAGGATGACAAGCTCGATGTCTTATCTCAGAACGTACCAGCCCTGCCGCCTGCGCGGGGATGACTGCGGATTGGAGTCTGCATTTAGTAGCCCCATCCAGAACGCAGCAGCCCTGCCGGGGCGGGGCAGCGCCACCCTGCCCCCGCTACCCGCCCGCGCCCAGGTCCACCCCGCCCGCGCGCGGCGCCTCGACGCGCACGCCGGGGTCGAGGAGGTAGAGCGGGCCGTCGTCGAGGAACGTCTCGACTACGCGGTCCTCGGGCGGGGCGGGCGTCGGCCCCGGCGCGAGCGCGTTCCCGACGACGACGGCGACGGCCGCGACCGCGAGCGCCAAGCCGACCGAGACGCGGCGGCGCAGGGCCGTCCCCACCGGCGACCGCTCGGCGCGGCGGTCGGGCGCGCGCCGCCCCGCCCGCCGCGAGCGGTCGAGCCGCGCGAACACGGCGGCGTCGACGGCCGGCGGCACCGGCAGCGGCTCCTGGCGGACCGCCAGGCGGAACGCGAAGAGCGCGTCGAACTGCGCGCGGCAGTCGGCGCAGGCGGCGAGGTGGGCGAACAGGGCGGGCTGGCGGGCGGCCTCCAGCTCGCCGTCGACGTACTCGTTCAGGAGCACCTCGGCGTCGGCGCTGGCGCAGGGCGGGGCGGCGGTCATCGGGCGGGCGGGGCGGCGGGCACGGGCTCGGCCGCGGGCGTGGCGGGCTCGGGGTGGAGGAGCGGGCGGAGCGCCTCGCCGATCTTGCGGCGGGCCTTGAACAGCCGGCTCTTGACCGACGACACCGTCGTCCGCGTGACGGCGGCGATCTCGTCGTACGACAGGTTCTGGTACTCGCGGAGCACGACGACCTCGCGGTACGACGGCGAGAGCCCGGCGAGCGTCCGGTCGACGAGCGCGGCCTGCTCACTCTTGAGGAGGTTGGCGAACGGCGTCGGCCCGGGCGAGGGCGGCTCGGGCGCGTCGGCGACGAACCCGACCTCGCGGCCCCGCTTGCGGAGCACGTTGAGGCACTGGTTCCGAGCGATCGTGAACACCCACGCCTTGAACGACGTCGAGGACAGGAGCCGCTCGCGGTGCTCGTAGGCCCGCGCGAACGTCTCCTGGAGCATGTCCTCGGCGGCCGTCCGGTCGAGGAGCATCTTGGCGCAGTAGCCGTAGACCGGCCCCTTGTAGCGGTCGTAGAGGGCGACGAACGCGAACTCGTCGCCGGTGCGGAACGCGTCGATCAGGGCCGGGTCGTCGGGGGGCATGGGCGGGGCGGCGGGGCGTTTGTGTCTCCAAGACACACGGGGGAACGGGGCGTTGCTCGCGGCTCGCACTTTTCTCGCCGCCCCGCCCTCGGCGTCTCCGGGCGGGGTAGAGCAGCGTTCAGCGAAACCGCCCCGCCCGAGCCTGCCGGCGTCGGCGGGCGCTGCGAGTGATGGCCTGCTGCGAGTCGCATCGGCGCTCCTCCTGGGTCGGGGCGGCGAGCCGGGGCGGGGCGGCGGAAGCACCCGGGGTAGCGACACGGGGAGCCGCCCGGCTACGCCAAGCCCCGCCGTCCCGCGCAGCGGGCACAACGGACCGCCCCGCCCCCGTTTTCGCAGCCGCTTGGGCGGGGCAGCGTGACGAAGCTAGACAGAGCCGCCCCGCCCAAACGATCTGGCACGAGTTTTGGCAGCGGTCCCGGCGTCGGTTGCCGCCTATGTTTTAGGCTTTCATTTACTCCTA
>NZ_JAVRHT010000072.1:0-3475 GCF_031846415.1 Rubrivirga litoralis
ACCACCTCGCCCCGCCCCGACGTGGCCTCGACGAAGGCGGCCCGGAGCGGGGCGGCGTGGCTGCGGCGGACACGGAGGGCCAACTGGGTGCCGTCCGGCGAGAACGTCTGCTCGGCCACCTCGGCGTCGAACGCGTCCAGGAGCCGCATGGCCGGGGCCGTGTCGGCGAACGCGAACCGGAGCACGACGGGCACGCGGACCGTGCCGCGGGCGGGGCGGCCCGCGTCGAGCGCCGCGCCGGCGGCCTCGCCGTAGGCCCGGGCTAGCCCGCCCACGCCCAGCTTCGTCCCCCCGTAGTAGCGCGTGACGGCGACCACGACGTTGGTCAGGTCGCGGCCCTCGATCTCGCGGAGGATCGGGGCGCCGGCCGAGCCGGAGGGCTCGCCGTCGTCCTGCGTGCGCCAGACGCTTCGCCCTTTGGGTCCGCCCGGGCCGAGCCGGAACGCCCAGCACACATGCGTTGCCGCGTGCTCGCGGGCGCGGACGGCGGCGACGGCCGCGAGCGCCTCGGCCTCGGTCCGCACCGGGGCGGCCTCGCCGATAAACCGCGAGCCCTTCGTTTTGGGAGGCTCGGCGGCCGCCGGGGCCGCGAGTGTGAGGAACGTGTCAGGGACGGCCACGGGGCGAACCCAAAGGGCGGGGTGGGGGCGAGCTTCGGAACGTACGCCCGCCCCGCCCCGTCGTCTCCCCCGTGCTCACGCTCGCGCTCCTGCTCGCGCTCGCCGCCCCGCCCGGCGGCGACGGACGGTCCGGCCCCGACCCGGCGCGGCCGGTGGTCACGGCGGCGCCGGCCGGCGAGGGCCTCCGCGTCGACGGCGTCTTGGACGAGGCGGCGTGGGACGCGGCCGAGGTGGCGACGGGCTTCGTCCAGTACGAGCCCAACGAGGGCGCCCCGGCGACGGAGCGGACCGAGGTCCGCGTGCTCCGGGCGGCCGACGGGCTCGTCGTGGGCGCCCGGATGTTCACCGCCGACCCGTCGCGGATCCGCCAGACCCTCAGCCGCCGCGACAACACGGGCGGGGCGGACGCCTTCGTGGTCTCCCTCGACAGCTACAACGACGACCGGACCGCCTACGTCTTCGGCGTCACGGCCGCCGGCGTCCGCTTCGACGGGACCATCGAGGGCCGCCGCGAGGACCGCTCGTGGGACGCCGTGTGGGAGTCGGCCGTGCGCGTGGGGCCGGACGGGTGGACGGCCGAGCTCCGTATTCCGTACTCCCAGCTCCGCTACACCGAGGGCACGGCGTCGTGGGGCGTCAACTTCCAGCGCGTGATGCCGGCAAGCGGGGAGGACGCCTACTGGGCGCCGGTCACGCGGGCCGAGGCCGAGGGCGGGATCGTCCAGCTGTTCGGGACGCTCGACGGGGTCGGCGGGCTCGCGCCCCGCCCCGTGCTCCAGGCGGCGCCGTACACGCTCGCGCGCGCGGCCCGGACCGAGGACCCCGACCGGCCGGGGACCGGCGCCGAGAGCGTCGAGGCGAACCTCGGCGCTGACCTCAAGGTGGGTCTGGGCTCGAACGTCATCCTCGACGCGACGGTCAACCCGGACTTCGGCCAGGTCGACGCCGACCCCGCCCAGCTCAACCTGTCCACGTTCGAGCGCTTCCTGAGCGAGCGCCGGCCGTTCTTCCTCGAAGGCACGCAGATCTTCGACCTCACGGTCGGCGGCGGCGACGGGGCGCTCCTCTACACGCGCCGCGTGGGCGGCGAGTCGCCCATCATCGCCGCGGCCAAGGTCACGGGGCGGACCGGGGGCGGCCTCTCGTTCGGGGCGCTGGGCTCGGCGACCGGCGGCGACTTCCGGCCGGGCCGGTTCTACGGGGCGGGGCGGCTCAAGCAGGAGCTGCCCAGGCGGAGCTACGTCGGCGGCGGGCTGACGGCGTACGGGACGCGGCCGGACAACGGTGACGGCCGCACGCTCGCCGTCGCCGGCGCGGCTGACTGGGCGCTCCGCACGGGCGGGTGGGTGTTCGAGGGGACGGCCGCGGGGACGGCCCGCGACGCCGACGACGGCCGCGTCGGGGGCGGGGCGGTCTACCTCGGGTTCGACCGCGAGGAGGGCTACCTCACGCCCGGGTTCGGTCTTCGGGCCTACACCGCGGGCGTCCGCCTGGACGACGTCGGGCGGTTCCGACAGACCGACCTGCTCCAGGCCCGGGCCGGGACGAGCTACCTCGTCAACGAGGGCCGCCCGGTCGGCCCGTTCCGGCGGCTCCGCGGCAGCGTCTACGGCTCGCAGACGTGGCGGCTGGCCGACCGGACCAACCGGGGGGCGGACCTCTCTTTCTTCGCCCGCGCCGACTTCCCCGGCTTCCAGGAGCTCTCGGTCTCGGTCGACCTCGACGGGCTGGGCGGGCTCGACGTGCGCGAGGCGCGAGGGCTGGGCGACGTCCGCAACGTGGCGCGCGGCGGGCTCCGGGTGTCGTACGAGACCGACTCGCGGCGGCGGTACCAGGTCGAGGTCGACGTGGGCGGGTCGCTCGGCGCCGACGGCGCGCGCGGCTTCTCGGCGGGCCTCGAGGTGGACTGGGCCGTGAGCGACCGCCTGAGCCTGGACGTCGAGGCGAGCGGGGGCTGGACCGACGGCCGGCAAGCGTGGGCGGCCAACGAGGCGTTCGTCCAGACGCCGGCCGGCCTCTTCGTCGGCGCCCAGGCCGACGTGCCCGAGGCGCTCGTCGACGGCGACCTCGTCCCGTTCCCGGGCGGGGTGGGGCTCGTCGCCGGCCTCGCCCCCTACGACGCCGCCCCGCTCCAGGTCGCGGGCACGGCGTTCTACGTCCCGCTGTTCGGGCTCCGCGACACGCGCGAGGCCGAGGCCACGCTGCGCGGCCAGTACATCGTCTCGCCGACGCTCTCGCTCCAGGCCTTCGGCCAGCTGTTCGCCGCGCGCGGGCGCTACCGCGACCTCTCCGTGCTCGCCGGCCCCGACGATCTCCGCCCCGCCTCCGGCTTCCCCAAGCGCCGCGACTTCGCGTTCTCCGCGTTCACGGGCAACGCCGTCCTCCGCTGGGAGTACCGCCTGGGCTCGGCGCTCTACGTCGTGTGGAGCCAGGGCCGCCGGAGCGAGCAGTTCGAGGAGGCGCTCCTGGCCGCCGCCCCGCCCTCGCCGTTCGAGACGGGCACCGGCGGCCAGTTTGCGGACACGTTCGGGGCGTTCCCGGACGACGTGGTCCTGGTCAAGCTGAGCTACCTGCTGATGCGGTAGCGGGCGGGCAGCGGGCGCCGCCCCGCCCGCACCGCACGAGGGCGGGGTGGCCGTCGTAGCGGCGTTGCATGCAACGCCGTCGGGCCGCGGCCGCCGGGCGGGGCGGCGACGGGCGGGGCGGCGTAGGGGCGACCGGCGGTCGCCCGTGCGTGCGGGCAGACGACGACGACGCTCAGGACCGCCCCGCCCGCGTCGGATACGACAAGTCGTGTCCCTACGGGTGCCCTTCGTTAGGCGTGGCGGCAATGGGCGGGGCGGAACAAAACCGGC
>NZ_JAVRHT010000073.1:0-3245 GCF_031846415.1 Rubrivirga litoralis
CAGTGACTAGGTGTCACCACGTGAGATCCGTCTCAGCGGACGACGGTGAGCGTCCTCGCCTGCACTTCGCTCCCGGCCTGGAGGCGGAGAACGTAAGTCCCGGCTGCAAGTCCGTCCACGCGGAGCATGGCCTCGTGAGACCCCGGGAGCCGAGCCCCCTCCGCGAGCAGAACTGCCTCTCGCCCGAGAAGGTCGTAGAGTGCCAGGCGGACTGGAGCGTAGACACTTGTCGTGTACCGGACGCGGCTGTCCACGAGCAGGGGGTTCTGGACGGCGAGGGCGAGGGTGGCAGGAGCGGGGGGTGGGACGGCTGCTGTGGCCAAGCCGTACTCGTAGCGTCGTCGATTGGTGTTGGTCAGCACCCCGCTGTTCCGCTGCAAGGACACGTGCTCCACCAAGTCCCCGTTGGCGTCGTAGCTATAGACCTCTTGGGATCTGACGGCGCCCCACTCGCTAGCACCTGTCAGCAGGTCGGAGTCCAAATACTGGAAGAGGTGCTCCGTCAGGTTTCCAGCCTCGTCGTAGTGGTAGAGGTCGCGGGACTCGTCCGACCACGCATCCCAGCTCTCCCTTTGGTGGACGCGCTCGATCAGGTTCTCCGCGTCGTCGTAGTGGTAGAGGTCCCGGGACTCGTCCTCTAAGTCCCCTCCGTTCCCCCGGACTTGGCGGACGGTTTCTGTCAGCGCGCCTCCCTCGTAAGCGTAGATGTCTCGGTTCCTCGTCGTCCATTCGGAGCCGCTCCACTCCTGCAAATCCACTTCAGCGACCGTTCCCGCGTTGTGGCGGTACACCGTTCGGGTTGCGCTCACCCACGCGGATTCGTTCCGGTTCCAGTACTGGACCAGGTGTTCCACCCGGTTTCCCTCCTCGTCGTAGCTGCGGAGCTCGCGGCTGGTGTTCTCCCACACCGTCCCGTAGTACCAGCCTTGCCGGACGCGCGACGTAGCATTCCCGGCGGCGTCGTAGCCGTAGAGGAAGCGGTAGTCGTCCGTCCAGGAAGCGTTGAACCACGTCTGGAACAGGTACTCCGTCGTGCGGCCGCCGCCGTCGTAGCGGTACGACTCGCGAGCGCTGTTTGTCCAGCCCTGCCTATCCCACTGCTGGATGGTTGCCCCCACCGATTCGTCGTCTCCGCCCGTGGGAACCCGGCGGGAGAAAGCGGCCCAAGCCGAACGTGTTCCGTCCCACCCTTCGTAGAGGTCCAGGGTCCGGCACCCACCGCCAGGACGGGGAGCCGGACTCCTACGAGTGACGTCCTGCGAGACGTCGTCCCATTGAGGGGCGTTCTTGGATCCCGACCCTACTAGGCAGGGTTGCTGTGCGTCTGCGGGCGCACAAAAGGAGACGAGGCAGAGGAAGACGGTGACGAAGCTGCGTGCGGGAGCGGACACGAGAGAGCCGTAGGGGCGTCAAGAAGGCGCAGATGATAACAACGGATCTCACAGTGGATGCGCCACCTGAGCCGCCCCGCCCACTGACCGCGCCGCCCCTCACCCTGTCTCTCTCCCAGCGGGAGAGGGGACATCGCAGAGCCCGCTCGGGCGGGGCGGAGGATGGCGCGCGAACTCAAAGATCTGGTACAAGAAAGCCTCGAGACGGTCGTCGTCGTCGGGCGCGAGGCGACGGTCCGCCGGCTCCGGCGAGCGGCCGACGTGCTCGGGTAGCCGCCCCGCCCGTGTCCGAGTACCGCGCCGCCGCGCTCCGTCTCGACCCCGCCGCGCTCGCGGCCGCCCCCGCGTCGGGCGACGCCGGGCTCGTGGACGCCGTGCGGCGCGAGGCCCCGGGCTTCCTCGCCGAGATGGCGCCGCGGCTCCCCGACGGCGCCGTCGTCGCCGCGGCCGTCGCGCTCGTCGAGGGCGGGGCGGTGGACGCCGACGGCGCGGCCTACGCCTTCGGCCGGTGGCTCGTCGCCCGCGCCCTCCGCGTCGGGGCGCCCACCCCGCCCGAGATCGGCTACCCGTTCGTGGACCTCTACGCCGTCACCGCCGCGTTCCGGCCGACGCCGTACGCGCTCGTCACGGCGTTCCTGGAGGAGCTGAGCGGGGAGCGGGCCGACCGGCTCCCGCTCGGCCCGCCGGCCTCGTTCCCGCTCCCGGGCGTCGGCTACGCCGGTCCCGACCGGCTGGCGGCGCTCGCGCCGGAGGCCCGGGCCGCCCGCCTCGTCCTGGAGACGGCCGCCGAGGACGGGGACGCGGCCGAGGACTGGACGGGGGACGTCGACGAGCCCGAGGACGTGGTGCAGGTGCTGGCGTGGGTCGAGGCCGCCGCCCCGACCGGCCACGCCCTAACCGTGTTCGTCGACGGCGACCTCTAGCCACCCCGCCCCGCTCGGGCGGGGTGGGGGCGCTGCGCGTCGGGCGGGGCGGGGCGCTCTGGGACGCGGCGTTCGGCCGCTCGGGCGTGGACTCCGTACCTCTCCGAGTTGGTCAGGCCCTCTGCCCCGCCCGAGCGGGGCACGCGCCGGTACGCCGAGCGGCTCGTCTGCGTCCGCTACCGCTACGACGACGCCCGCCAGGAGCGCGTCACGACGGTCGAACGGGTCGTGGACCGGGCACCGTGGGTGCCGCGGGCGGACACGACGGTCGGCGTCCGCGTGGCGTGGGGCGGGGTGGACATCGCGCGGCGGGTCAAGCGAGCCGGGGAGGACGTAGAACGCGCGGCTAAAGCTGTGGCGGCTGCGGGCGGGGGAGGCGCGCCGCCTCGGACTGGCGGACCGGATCGTCCGGCTGCTTATGCAGCTTCCCACGTTTGAAGGGTGAAGTGACGGTGGCACAGGCCTTGATCACCTTATCTGGCTTGAATGACCTAAATTGGCACTGATGGCCACATTTCGTCCAGATATCAGCACGAGCGTCCTGCGTTGGGCCAGGATGCGTGCAGGCTTGGATCTAGATGACTTCCAAGGTGCGCTCAAAAACTACCCGAGGTGGGAAGAAGGGGACCTCAACCCTACGTTCCGGCAACTAGAGGCCGTTTCATCCAAGACCAGAACTCCCCTAGGCTATTTCTTCCTACCAGAGCCGCCGGAAGACTCTATTCCCATTCCTGACTACAGGACGATGGACGAGAGGTCTGTCAGAAGGCCTAGCGCCGATCTGATAGACACTGTCTACGGTTTGATCCGGCGTCAAGACTGGCTTCGTGATTATCGGGAAAGCAAGGGGATGGAGCCACTTCCGTTCGTCGGGAGCGCCACGCCGGATGATCCACCTGAGTCTGTCGCCGAGTCAATTTTGACCGCTTTA
>NZ_JAVRHT010000074.1:0-3217 GCF_031846415.1 Rubrivirga litoralis
TTGCCCGTGGACGGTCCTGTAGGGGCGACCGGCGGTCGCCCTCGGGGGCGGGGCGGTCGCGCAGCCACCCCGCCCGACGGCGGGCACCCGTAGGGACACGACTTGTCGTGTCCGGGGCGGGGGGGGCATCCTGGACCACCCCGCCCGTCCCGCCGCCGTGACCTGCCTGCACGTACGGGCGACCGCCGGTCGCCCCTACGCCGCCCCGCCCTCGCGTCCTGCGGGCGGGGCGGGGCATGTGGCCCCCGCTGCCTGCTGCCCGCCCTCACCCGTGCGGGTCCGGGTAGAGGCGAACCTCGATCTCGTCGGCCACGCCGCGGAGCTGCTCCTCGTCCATGCCGTCGAGGACGCGGCGGAGCGGGGTGCGGAGGCCGCGGAGCGCGAGGTCGAGCGCGACGCCGAGCGCCTGGCGCGTCACCCGCCCCACGCCCAGGCGCTCCAGCGGCTCGCGGAGGTGGTACGCGAGCGCGTGCTCGCCGACGCCGTAGATGAACGCGTGCGCCTGCGCCGCCTTCTCGCTGCGCGGCCGGTCCGACCGGAGGAGCTCGACGACGGCGTGGCCGTCGGCCGCGAGCGGCTCGGAGAGCGGCGTCGCGAGGAACCAGGCCCTCACAGCTCGCCCCGCGGCTGGAGGTCCGTGAACGCCGTCTCGTCGAGGTCCGCGACGGCGCGCGGCTCGGTCAGGATCGCCGTCCCGTCGCCGTCCTTGACCTTTTTCGTCGCCAGGCGGAGCGGGCCGGCTGGCGTCTCGACCTCGGCCGGGTCGAGCCACACCCAGCGCGACCGCGCCGTGTCGCCTTCTAGCACGTACGACCACGCCGTCATCGAGCGCGTGCCCGGCTCGGTCTCGATCGCGTACTGGTCGCCCGGCGTCAGCCCGACGCCGTCGAACGAGAGCTGGAGCGTCTGGCCGTCGGCGCCGACCGCGCGGCGGACGCCGGGGTCGAGCGTCTTGAGCGGGGCGAGCAGCCAGTACCCGTCGTTGACGTGGCGGCGGTGGGCCTCGACGAGCCGCTCGTCCAGGGCCGCCCCGCCCAGCGCGGCCCCGTTCATGGCCGCCTGCCCGGCCGGCGCCTCGGGGTCGAACGTCGACGGCGAGAACACGGCGACGACGACCGAGTCCGCCCCGACCGGCCACTCGACGCGCGTCCGGTCGCCGGCCTTGTCCCACAGGTGGTGCGCGCGCATCCGCTCGGCCGAGTCCACGACGACGGCCCAGTCGAAGGCGAGGGCGGGGAGGGCGTCCCACGCCTCCGCCCCGCCCGCGCCCTCGGCGACGGCGTAGGCGAGCGAGTCGGCGGCCGTCTCGAGCGGCGGCCGCGAGGGCGACGCGCACGCGGCGCACCCGAGGACGACGGCAGACAGGAGGAGCCGGGCGGGCGGGGCGGGAACGGCGGGCATGGGGCGGGGCGGGGGGAGGCGGAAGGTCGCCGCACGGAGGCGCCGCTGCCAAACGGCGCCCGCACCGCGCCGCCTGAGGCGGAGACGCGCGGCCGCTGCCACCCCGCCCGGGCTCCGAGTCGGGCGGGGCGGAACGCCGGGGCGGGGCGGCGGCGTAAGCGGTGCCCCACCCGCCCCGCCCCCGTTGCTCGCCCGAAAAGGTTACCCGTCGACCGCCGCCACCCGTCGGGCCGCCCACGTAGCGACGTGCGGGGCGGCCGCGTCCAGCAGGGCAGAGCGGGCGGGGGCAGCCTGATGGCGCGCGACCCCCGCCGCCGCCGCGGCCCCGTCCTCCGTGCGCGCCGCGCCGGCCCCAGCCGTGCCCGCGCGGCCGTGCCGAACTTTTTCACGCTGATGAACCTGCTCGCCGGGTTCTTCTCGCTCATCCAGACGGCGGCGGGCAACCTGGAGGCGGCGGCGTGGCTGGTGGTCCTGGCTGGCTTCTTCGACCTCCTCGACGGCATGATGGCCCGGCTCGTCGGGGCCTCCGGGGAGTTCGGCGTCGAGCTCGACTCGCTCTGCGACGTGGTCTCGTTCGGGGTCGCGCCGAGCTTCCTGCTCTACGTGTTCGGGCTGAACCAGCTCGGCCCGCTCTGGGGCGCGCTGCTCGCGAGCCTCCCCGCCCTGTTCGGGGCCGTCCGCCTGGCCCGGTTCAACTCGATGGCCGTCGCGGGCGAGAAGCACGCCGAGTTTTCGGGCCTCCCGATCCCCGCCCAGGCCGGGGCCGTCGTCGTGTTCATCCTGGTCTTCGTCGACCGGCCGTGGTTCGACGTGCTGGCGCGGCCGCAGCTCTCGACGCTCATCATCCTGGTCGTCGTGCTCTCGTCGCTCATGGTGCTGCCGGTCCCGTTCCCGGCCCTCCCGCAGCCGAACCGGACGAACCTGCGGCGCTACCGCTTCCGGTACCTCCTGTTTCTGCTCGTCCTCGTCCTCGGCCTCGTGTTCCAGGAGGAGGGCCTCCTCGTCGGCGCCGTGATCTACCTCGGGTGGGGGCTGGGCCGTGCGCTCCTGTGGGCGGTCCGCGTGGCGACCGAGCCCGAGGAGGACGAGCCGCCCCGCCCCGGCCCGCTCGACGCGGACGCGCCCCGCGTCGGCGCGTAGTTTCCCCGGCCACCGCCCCGCCCCCTGGGACCGCCCCGCCCGATGTTCACCGCCCACGTCCGCGTCACGCTCCGCCCATCGATCCTCGACCCGCAGGGGAAGGCGGTCCAGCACGCGCTCCACGAGCTCGGCATGGGCTCCGTCGAGAGCGTGCGGACCGGGACGTTCGTCGAGGTCCGCGTGGACGAGCCGACGCCGGAGGCGGCCGAGGCCGTCGTGCGCCAGGCGTGCGACCGGCTCCTGGCCAACCCGGTGACGGAGGACTATGAGATCCTCGCGCTGGTCCCGGCCGAGGAAACCGCGGCGTAGGCGACGCGTGGCTGAACGGCCCGGGCGGCTGCCCCGCCCCGCCCGCTCCCCCTCCGAGACCGCCCCGGCCGGCCCATGCCCCTCCCCGCTTTCCCCGACGCCGCCCCCGTCGCCGAGCCGACGGCCGACGAAGCCGTCGACACGCCCTGGCGCGTGATCCTCTACGACGACGACATCCACACCTTCGACGAGGTGATCCTCCAGCTGATCCGGGCCACCGGCTGCTCGGAGCAGCAGGCCGAGCGCCACGCGTTCACGGTCCACACGGCCGGCAAGGACTGCGTCTACCAGGGCGACTTTTTCGACTGCTTCCAGGTCCAGGGCGTCCTCCGCCAGATCCAGCTCGTGACGGAGATCGAGGGATGAG
>NZ_JAVRHT010000075.1:0-2937 GCF_031846415.1 Rubrivirga litoralis
AGGGCCGTGACCGCACCCAGCACCAGGAAGACGCTCCGCCAGCCGAACGTGAGGCCGATCGTCGTCATCGCCGGCAAGCCGATGCTGATGCCCAGCGTGTTCCCCGACATGATGACCGTGATGGCCTTGCCGTCCATGTTCTCCGGGACCAGTCGCGTGCCGTAGGCCGCGATCATCGGCCACATCACGCCCGCGCAGATGCCGCCGACGACGCGGCACGCGAGGATGACCCCGTACGACGACACGAGCCCGACGACGACGTTGGACGCCGAGAACCCGACCAGCAGCATCAGCAGCAGCGTCTTCCGGTTGAACGACAGCGTCGCGCTGACCAGCGGGATGGCGGCAATGGCGGACGCCAGCGCGTAGATGCCGACGAGGAAGCCGACGTCGTTCTCCTCGACGCCCAGCCCCTCGGTCATCTGCGGCAGGATGCCCGACGGCACCAGTTCGGACAGGATCCCGACAAAGGTGACGCTGGCCATCAGGCCGAAGACGAACCAGGAGAACGTCTGCCGTTCGCTGGAGGGAGAAGTCGTAGACACGTCGGTCGATGGAGGAGCGCGAACGCCTGCTCAGCGCCTGGCGAGCGGGACGAGGACGGTACGGAGGAGTGCGGCGGGGCCGACTCCTGACCAATGTCTGTCTTTCGCGGCCGTCGTAGTACTGGGCCGGTCCCCCTTCACACGTGGGCCTCTGCCGATGGCCGCCGTGGGGCCGTACCTCACGTAGCCGTACGTAGCCGTTCTGCAGAACCAGACTGGAATCGCACGATGGACTGTCCTTCTGCCGCACAGAGGCCGCCCCAAGAGCCGGAGCTGCTGATCGGGAGGCCCCCCCCACCCCCCAGCCTGCCGGCTCCGGGCTGCCACACGCCTCGGCCCCAGACTTGATGTGAGGCCAGACCGCGCAAGCTCCCGCCCCGCCCGACGTACGCCGGGGGCGGGGTGGAGCGTGGGTCTGACCTCCCCTCTTGCGAGTCCGCCTTTTTCCGTCCGTTTGCGCCCCTTGTCGAGGCCACGCCCTGTGCCTTGGCCGGATCACTCTCCCTTGTCGCCCTGCTCGTCGCAGTCGCTGCCGCTTTACGGAGGGCGCCCGGTGCCAGCGGGGCAGCGGCCTACGCCTTGGGCGGGGCGGGGCGGACGGCTACTGGCCAGGCGGCCGCGCGACGGAGTCGCCCGGGTCGGCGGCCTCGGCGTAGGAGCGGGTCCAGATGAGGACGGCCCCGCACGGGCTCATCGTCCCGCCGTACTGGGCCGGGATGCCGTTGTGGGCGTACGCCTCGACCGCCTCGACTTGGTCAATGCCGAGCGCGGCGTCGAGGTTGAAGAGCGGGTTCGTCGGCAGTCCGCTCCCGGACCCGATGGGGTCCCCGAACGACCGGAGGACAGTCCCGTCGACGACGATCGTTGGGCGGCAGTTCGTCCCGCGCACGATGGAGTTGATCGAGGAGATACGGACGTCGCCCTCCTGGGGGAGCGGGACGAAGCCCGGCAGCACCGCGAACAGGTCCGTCAGCTTTCGGGGCCGGCGGTCCTCGATCTGGCGCCGGTCGAAAAAGCGGCCCATCCCCCGGTCGCGGCGCTCGTAGAACCCGACGCCGTTCAGCGTCTGCGCCGGCGTCCGCCGCCCCGCCTCGACCGCCACCCCGCCCAGGTCGCCCACGGCCGGGCGGAGATCAACGTCGACCACCTGCGAAGCGTCGGCGCTCAGCGCGAACGGCTCGCCCGTGGCCGGCCCGTACCCGACGGCCGTGACCACGAGCCGGTACCGCCCCGCCCCGGGCGCGCGGATGAGGAACCGCCCGTCGGCGTCGGCCGCCGTCGCGGCGACCGTGTCGGCGCCCGAGACGAGCCGGACCGTCGCGCCGGGCACGGCGGCGTCGCCCGACGTCACCACGCCCACCACGCGCTGCGCCGAGGCGTCGGCGCACAGGAGCAAGACGGCGAGGGCGGGGAGGAGACGGCGCATCGGGCGGGGTGGCTAGAAATCGGCGGCGGGGCGGTAGTCGGCGGGGAGCCAGCGGGCGGCCCGCTCGTCCCACCACCAGTACCCGCTCACGTCGAGCGGCGAGACGCCCCGCCCCGCCCCCGCGAGCCCGCCCGTGCGGAGGTCGACGCGGGCCTCGCCGCCCGGCGTCTCGATCCACGAGATCTGGTCGCCCGAGCGGCGGCGGGCCGTCCGGGGGTCGACCGAGCGGTTCTCGTTCTGCCGGTAAGCCCGCTCCTCGCTCTCGCCCGTGTAGTCGACCCGGAGGTAGAGGGCGGGGTCCGCCGTGAGCGTGGCGAGGCCGGGACCCAGCGGGCGGAGCACGTCGGCCGCGCGTTCGACCCGGTCGAGGCGGTGCTCGCCCGTCGACCGGGACGGCGGCAGCCGGTGGCGCGCGTTCGTGCGGTACACCCGGAACCCGCTCCGCCCAAGCCGGTCGGCCGCGAGCGCGTGGACAAAGTGGGCGAACGACCCGGCGTAGGCCCGCCGCCGCGCCGCGTCCCACCGCGCTCGCTCGGCGTCGTCGCGGGCGTCGAGCGGCTCGAACCGGGCGTAGCCGTGGAACGCGACGGCGTCGCCGAGGAGTTCGAACGTGGTCAGGTCGTAGGCCACGCGGTAGCCGAGCGCCCGGTTCTCGACGACGAGCGGGGCCTCGGATCGGGCGCGGAGGAGCCCGTCGTCCGAGACGTCGAACGAGAGGACCTCGGGGTTGAGGAGCCGGACAGCTCGGGCGTCCTCGGACTCGCCGACGAGCGCTTGCTCGAACGCGGCGAGCTGGCGGAGCCACGCCGAGCGGTCGGCCTCGACCGTCACGTCGCCCAGCGCCTCGGCCCGGGGCCGGAGCCGGACGTCGACGACCGCCCCGCCCCGCACGCGGCGGACGCCCGGGGCGTACCCGACGAACGTGGCGACGAGCTCGTGCTCGCCGGCCGGGACGCCGGCGATCTC
>NZ_JAVRHT010000076.1:0-2752 GCF_031846415.1 Rubrivirga litoralis
CTGCTCTACCTGCTCTACCTGCTCTACCTGCGCCCGAACCCAGGCGCGGGTTGCTCGTTCGCCCTGGCCCCGTCCCCTGGCGCCGCTCCCGCATGACCTCCCACCGCGTCTTCCTTATCGCCCTGGCCCTGTTCGCGGGGTCGGTGGTGTTCAGCCTCGCCGGGGCTACGCTCCTCAACTTTTTCCCCGGCCCGGCCGCGTCGGCGCTCGGCGTGATCGCGGACGTGACGGGGCTCACCCTCCAGGACCTCATCAAGATCCCGACCTGGGTGAACATGGCGATGCTGCCCGTGCTCGCCTTCGCCCTGTACCTGCCCGAGCTGGGCTGGGGGCGGTCGCTCGCGTTCCTGGCCGTCGGGTGCGTGGTGGGCGCCGCGGCCGAACTGATCGGCACGCAGACGGGCTTCCCGTTCGGGCCGTACAGCTACGGCGACTTTCTGGGCGCCAAGATCGCCGGACACGTGCCGTGGCTGATCCCGCCGTCGTGGTACGCCATCTCGATCGTGTCGCTCGACCTCGGCCGGCGGCTCGGGTTGGGACGGGCGGGGCGGGTCGGGGCCGTGGCTCTGTTCATGGTGCTGTGGGACGTGGCGCTGGACCCAGCCATGAACCACGCGTTCCCGTTCTGGAAGTACGACGTGGGCGGCGTGTTCTTCGGGATGCCGCTCGTGAACTGGGCGGGGTGGGCGCTCACGTCGGCGGTCATCGCCGTCGGGTACGAGGCGCTGGGCGGGCTGCGGGCCGCGCCCGGGCCGTTCGAGGCCGTGTGGGCGCCGCGGTTCTACGCCGTTAACTCGCTGTTCTCGGTCGGCGTGTGCTTCGCGTACAAGGCGCCGGCCGCCGGGCTGGCCGGGCTGGTCGGGCTGGCCATCGCGCTGGGCGTCCTGTGGCTGCGCCGCGACGCCGCCCCGCCCGTGTCGGGTCCGGCCGGGTCCCGCGCGGCGCGGCCCGCCGTCGCGTGACGCCCCCGGCCTCCGCCCCGCCCGCGCCGGCCGCCCCGTTCCGCGAGCCGCCCGCGCCGCCGCCGCCCGGTGCGGGGCGGGCCGCCGAGGACCGCTACCTGCGCCGGGCGTTCCGCCACCACAGCCGGACGTTCTCGCTGGCCACGCGCCTGCTCCCGCGCGCCGAGCGCGTGCCGGTCGCCGTGCTCTACCTCTACTGCCGGACGGTCGACACGCTGGCCGACGAGCGGGCGCTCGCGATCGGGGCGGGGCGGGCCTTGGAGGAGGTCGACGGCCTGGAGCGGGCGCTCCGCGCGACGCTCGACGGCCGCCCGCCGGGCGGACCGCACGCGCTCCTCTGGCGGCGGCTCGCCGAGGTCCACGCGGCGTACGGGCTCCGGGCGCGCCCGCTCCGCCAGCTCCTCGACGGCGCCCGGTGGGACATCGAGGGCCGGGCCGTCCGCACGCGGGCCGACCTGCTGGCGTACTCGGACCTCGTGGCGGGGAGCGTGGGGGCGGCCATGCTCCCGTTCCTGGCGCGGAGCCCCGCCGACCTCGGCCGGCTCGACGCGCCGGCGCGGGCGCTGGGGAACGCCATGCAGATCACGAACATCCTCCGCGACGTGGGCGAGGACTGGCGCGAGCTGGGGCGGACGTACCTCCCGCAGGACGACCTCGACGCGCGCGGGCTCGACCTGGGCGCCGTGGTCACGGCCGCCGCCCCGCCCCGCCCGTACGTGGCGCTCATCGAGTCGCTGATGGCCGAGGCCGAGGCGCTCTACGACCGCGGCCTCGCCGAAGTCGACGGCCTCCGCCCCGCCGCGCAGGCCGGCATCCGGGGGGCGGGGCGGATGTACCGCGAGATCCTCAACGGCGTGCGCCAGAACGGCCACGACAACCTGGGCCGGCGGGCCGTCGTCCCGCTCCGCCGCAAGCTCCGGCTGGCCGTCCACGACGACTACGCGCGCCGCCGCGCCCGGCTCGCGGCGCGGGCGGCCCCAACACGGGCGGGGCGGTGACGGAGCCGGTCTACCGCGGCGAGACGCTGGCCCAGGGGCTGGCCCGCCGCTACGCCGAGCGGACGATGCTCGCGGACCTCCGCGGCGGCCTCCGCCGCGCGGTCTGGGTGGGCGCCTCCCCGCCCGCGTCGGGTCCGCCCGTAGACCCGGCGCCGGGGCGGCCGCTCGTGGTCTACGCCAACCACCACGTCTACCCCGACAGTTTCCTCCTGTGGTTCCTGCTGACGCGCGTGCTCGGCCGCCCGATGGTGGTGTGGATGGAGGCGTGGGAGCGGGCGCCCCTGTTCGGCCCGGTCGGCGCCCTCCCCTTCCCCGCCGACGACGGCCGCGCGCGGGCGCGGACGATGCGCGAGACGGTCCGCCGCATGGAGCGCGACCCGCGGACGGCGCTCTACGTCTACCCCGAGGGCTCGATGGGCGTCCCCGAGGCCGGCCTCCGCCCCTTCAAGGCCGACCTCCCGCGCCTGGCCCGCGTGCTCCCGGACGACGCCGCGTGGTGGCCCGTCGGTCTCTCGACGTCGTGGTGGGGCGAGAGCCGGCCGACGGCGCTCCTCGCGGGCGGGGCGGCCCACGACACCCCCGACGGCGGCGAGCGCGGCCGGCTCCAGGCCGTCCTCGACCGGCTCCACGATGCCCGGCCCGACGACGTGGGGGCGGGGCGGGCGCACGTGATCCTGGACGGCGCGCGCGGCGCGGACGAACGGTGGGACCTCTCGCGCGTGGCGCCGCTGTTCCGCCGGCTCACGTTCGGGTGAGCGGGCAGCGGGCAGCGGGCAGCGGGCAGCGGGCAGC
>NZ_JAVRHT010000077.1:0-2421 GCF_031846415.1 Rubrivirga litoralis
ACCGGCGCCCGTGCGGGGCTGTGTAGTCCGTGTGCCCGTCCGCTGCCTGGGTCGGCCTCGGCCGTGGCCACGGAGCGGAGGACGCCCGAGCCTCCCGCATAGGAAAGGGGGCTCTCCTGGTCGGGGGGCATACCTGCCGCATTCAGGCCTGCGGAGCCGGAGTCAAAGCGTGTCGCAGACGCGCGGGGCCGCGCGGAGCCGCGCGGACTGGAGGGGTGAGCCGTCGGCGGCTCTCCCTGCAAGGAGCACGGCGAGCACGGAGCGGGAGCCCCGTTGGACCTTCTCCGTCTCGGAGGAGGACCGGCGGGGCGGGAGCGGCCCTTGACGCCGGTGGAGCAGGCCCGACCTTCTGGTGTGCCCCCCGTCCTGGACCACACGCCAGCCCGGAGGGCTGTCGTCACTCGCCCCCCCCTCGTCAGCAGGCCGAAACGGTTTCTGTGAGTACGAAATACTCCCTTTGTGAGTATGATTTACTCGTAGGCGTCCAGGAAGTCGTGGATGTGCTGGACCACGGCCACCGTGACCGTGAGCCCACGGCGTTCGACGGCGGCCTTGTACCGGGCGTAGAGGTCGGCCGGCACGTTCGCGTTCAGCCGGACCTTCTCGCCGGCAGCGGTCGCCCTGAGCCGTTCGAGCTCGGCGGCTCTTCCCGGGTCCTCCGGTCGTGCCGGCCGGCCTCCCAGCGGTGTCTTTCGGCTGCTCATCGGTCGTCCTCGTCAGATGGGGTGGGGGTGAAGGGTCGGTCCAGCCATTCGAGCACTTCGTCCGCGAGCGCGGCCACCTCGGCGGCGGCCTTGGGGTCGCGGGCGCCCTCTGCCCCGCCCCCGGGACCGACGACGCCCCACCCGCCGGAGAGCGCTTCGGCGTAGGCCACCCGCTGGGTCGTCCGGGCTCCGAGCACGGGCAGCCCGACGCCCTCCAGAGCCGCGCCGACCTCGGTCGCTAGGTTCGACCCGGCCACCTGGCGGGAGACCACGAACGCCGCGTCCGGGCGCCCGGCCACCTCGCGGCGGGCGCGCACGAGGTCCACGAGCGGGCCGCTCCCCCAAATGTCGGCGTTCGAGGGCGTGACCGGCACGAGCACGAGGTCGGCCACCCGGAGCACGACGGCGTCCATGTCCTCGACGCGGGCCGAGCCGTCGATGACGACGACGTCGTGGGAGAGCGAGAGCTTGTTCACCTCCCGTCGGAGCGCGGCCGAACGGTCGATCCCGACGACCAGCGGCAGCCCCGGTGCCCCGTCTCCGTCCGGGGCCGACGCCGCCCAATCCCGCGCCGTCCCCTGCGGGTCGGTGTCGACCACGACGACGGAGCGGCCCCGCGACTGGACGGCCACGGCCAAGTTGGTGGCGAGCGTGGACTTGCCGGACCCCCCCTTGGGGTTGAGGACGGCGATGATCTTTTTCACGGCGGGGGGTATGATGTGAGTAGGGCGTGAGTCCGTCGTGAGTATACTGTACCCATCGGCCCCGCACAACGTCGAGCCCTGGCACGCGGGGATATGTTCTGGCGCTGACTCCTCGGGACGATGGTTGACCCTAACGACACCCGCTCCGTCCTCCGTCGTGCGGCCACGCGCGTTGCCGACTGGACCGCGCTCCCCGAGAACGGGGCGGGGCGTCTCGCCCCGCCCGCACGGTCGGCCCGCCCGGCCCGCTCCCCCGGCCGCTTCGGCGGCTGGCACGCCGCCGGGCTCACGGTCGTGGCCCTGCTGATCGGCTCGCCGCTCCTGGCCCACTCCAAAGAACAGATCGGCCGCGTCACCGCTCGCGTGGCCCTTGCGGGCGCCGAGTCACCGGCGCCCGCCACCGGGACGGCTCCGACGGCCGTACGGCCGAGACGAGCCCGGGGCTCCGTCGCCGTGCCCACCGTCGGCACCTGGGCCGACCGCGTCGGCGTGCCGGTGGACCCGCCGACGGCGGGGCCGGTCTCCAGCGGCTTCGGGCTGCGCCGGCACCCGGTCTGGGGCGGCTCGCGCCACCACGCCGGCATCGACCTGGCGGCCCGGCTCGGCGCCCCCGTGCGCGCGACCGCGTCGGGCGTCGTGGGCGCGGCCGGCGCCGCGGGTGGGTACGGTCTGCGCGTCGAGGTGTACCACGCGCCGTCCGGCCTCACGACGCGCTACGCGCACCTGAGCCGGTTCGCGCCGACGCTCCGCGTCGGCGCCCGAGTCCGGCGCGGCCAGGTCCTCGGGTTCGTCGGCGCAACGGGCGTTGTTACCGGACCCCACCTGCACTACGAGGTCCTCCGGCGTGACGGACAGGCGCTCGACCCGGCGGCGCTGGCCACGCGCTACCGCACGGCGTATGCCGAGGCGACGGCGGCGCTGGAACGCGCGCTCCAGCGCCAAGGTGGAGGTCCAGCGCCGGCCCCACCAGCAGACGGGCACACGGACCGTTAACGGCTCGCACAAGGGCTAGC
>NZ_JAVRHT010000078.1:0-2132 GCF_031846415.1 Rubrivirga litoralis
TGCCCTCCTCCGCCCCGCCCACGGCGCGGCCCTTCCACGCCACGCGGCCGCGGGCGTGCGCCCACGCCGAGTCCAGCTGGAGCGCGGCGCCGAGCGCGAGCGTGACCGGCGCGAGCGCGCTCACCCACAGCGGGAACCGTCCCCAGCGGTCGACGCCCAGCTTGACGGCGACGAGCGTGACGAGCGGGGCGGCCGCCCACGGCGGCGCCAGCCCGGCCGCCCCGCCCAGCGCGAGCGCGCTCGGGACCACCCACACGAGCGTGTAGAGCGCGAAGAACGCCGCGAACGGGGCGGGGCGGCCGCCGGCCAGCAGGTAGGCGTTCTTGCGGAACCCGGCCCACGCCTCGCCGAACGAGCGGTACATCCGCACGGCCAGCTCACCGCTCAGGTCCTCGACCCAGAGACGGACGCCCGACCGCTTGAGGTACCGGCCGATCATGACGTCTTCGAGCACCTCGTCGCGGACCGCCTCGTGCGGGCGGAGCCGGCGGTAGTCGTCGGCGCCGAGCACCCAGACCTGCCCGTTGACGGCGCTCAGGCCGGGGCTCTTCGTCCGCGGCACGAGCGGGGTGGGGAGCGCGGCGAGGATCGCGAACGGGACCAGGCTCGTGAGCAGCGCCGCCGGCCCGCGGTCGAGGTAGCGCGGGAGGCCCGAGAGCGCCGTGCCCGCCCCGCCGTGGCGCGCCCACCGCCCGACGAGCCGGGCCAGCGCGCGCTCGTCGCGGAGCTCGGCGTCGGCGTCGAGGAACACGAGCACGCGGCCGGTCGCGCGCCGCGCGGCCTGGTACAGCGCGTGCGGCTTGCCGACCCACCCCGCCGGCGGCCCGCTCCCGCGGACCGGCACGAGGCGCGGGTCCGCGTGCGCCTGGAGCACGGCCCACGTCCCGTCCTCGCTCGCGTCGTCCACGACGACGGCCTCGAAGGCGACGCCCGTCTGCGCCAGGAGCGTCGGGAGCAGGCGCCGGAGGTTGTCCTCCTCGTTCCGCGCCGGGACCAGCACCGAGACCGCCACCCCCGCAGGAGACGGCGCAGCCGCCCCGCCCTCCGGCTCGGGCGGGGCGGGGAGGGCGCGCGACCGGCCGCGCGCGAACGCGACGAGGTTCACGCCGAGGACCAGGAAGACGCCGGCGTGGAGCGCGAGGACGACGGCCGCGAGCGCCGTCACGGAGGGTCGACGAGGAACTGGCGGAACATGCGCGGCGGGTCCCCCGCGAGCAGCCGCCGCCCGAGCGCGGCGCCCTGTGCCGCGTCCTGCTTGCGGACGGCCATCCAGATCCACACCTCGGCCTCGAACGGGTGGATGCCCGGCGTGGGCCGCCGCGCGAGCACCTGGCGGAGCCGCTCGAACGTCCGCTGCGCCTCGGCCACGTTGCCGCCGAAGATCCGCGGCTTGTAGTAGAGCCCCTGGCCCTTGACGAGCAGCGCGTACGGCTCGTCGGAGTCGAGGCGGAGGGCCTCGTTCAGGATCCGCTCGGACCGCCGGCCCCGCGCCGGGAGCGCCCACTTGGGTCCGCTCGCCGCCTTGTACGCCCACAGCGCCGAAATCAGCGCCAGCTCGCGGGCCGACCGGACGCCCTCGCTGGCTGGGATCTCGTCGAGGTAGCCCTCGTCCAGCGTCATCGGGAACAGGCGGTACAGGCAGAGCAGCCGGTCGAGCTGCGTCCGCGCCCCCCGCCGGTACAGCCGGTCGACGCCCGACGTGTCCTGGCGCGCGTAGTAGTACGTCAGCGAGTCCTGGACGGATACTGTCGCCGACGTCTCCGCCCCGCCCCACGCCGCGGGCGGGGCGGGCGGCGGCGCGGCACCGAGGAGGAACGCGGCGAGGAGGGCGAGCATCGGGTGGGGCGAACCCCGAGAGAGGAGGCCGGCGAACCTACCAGGACCGGGCGGGGCGGCGGCAGCGGAACGGGACCTTCACCAACAGATTGCGGGGGACGGAGCGGGCAGCGAGCAGCGTGCGGCGAGCAGCGGGCGGGGCGGTCGTGTCAGGCACGCCGCCATCCCGAAGCGGCGGCAGTCCCCCTCCTGGCCAGGAGGGGCTAGGGGTGGTTGTGACGCGGGCGGGGCGGTTCGGGAAAGGCACCGCCCCGCCCGATGCCGCCCTGCCCACAGCGCGGGCGGGGTGGTCGAAC
>NZ_JAVRHT010000079.1:0-1889 GCF_031846415.1 Rubrivirga litoralis
AGTTACACGGCCCCCGAGCGCCGAGACTCGCGCGGGCGCGCCCAGAACGGGAACGAGGTGGGCGGGGTGGCGCGACGGTGCGACAGCGGACCGGAGCGCCGACGTGAGACGCGGGCGGGGCGGCGAGCCGAGCGGCGAAGCGCCGTAGCTGAACGCGAACGCTGAGGGCGGGGCGGAGACCAGAGCGCACCACCCCGCCCGTGCACCACGGCTCGACAGCGGGAACGCGGAGCAGCCGGTGCCGAGGCGGTGTAACAAATGGCCGCTCACCCGCAGAGGGCAAACAGCACGAACGACACATGGAACGCTACCTGACCCAAACCACCCCACGCTCGGTCATCGTGAAGCCGCTGGCGCCCTCTGTCGGCCGTGCAGCGGCGGGTTCTACGGCGTACCGCGAGGCCACGCGAGAGGAGCCTACCGAGCATGACGAGAGGTGCTTCCCTGGCGTGCAGTGGGGCCGGGACAGCAACGGCACGTGCATCCTAGCCGCGACCGGGATCACCTGCCCCGCCGAATCCTGCGACCTCCACGACGGAGTGCGCGACGAAGCGGGGCGCATCATCTAGCCGTAGAACAGATGACCGCTCAGCCGCAGCACGCTGATGACTGGCGGGTGGGACGAGGCAACGTAGACACCGTCGCGCGGACGAGACAAGAACGCTGGCGCGTGCTGTCGGCCTGCAGCGGTAGGTTAGGCGGATTTATGAGCTACCTACTTTGCCAGAGAACAACACCCACAAGGGATGAAAAATAGGAGTCGTAATAGATGTGCTGATGTTCGTTCTAATCAATCTATTGGTATTTCTTGACCATCTGGCACCCGCGTTTGCCACGGCATTGCTGTCAATTCCGTCAGGAAGTGGACTATCCATCGAACCTTGCAGCGCGAGTGATGCCACCCTCTCGAAGGTTCGCTGACTCACGTATTCTCCGCCCGACTCGTTTGACGTGAGAATGAACCCTGCAACTCCTGTCACAAGCGATCCGCCACCCGCTCTTGCTTGGCTGATGCAATCCTGAAGCTCCTCAATTTCAGACATCATTCTTATATTTGAACTAACATAAGATGTGATCCAAACAATATCGGTGTTATTGGATGAGTTAGACCTTAGTGAGTCCCTGAGAGCAGAGCTGAACGCTGTCCTGATCTGCCCCTTGTTTGTGATAGACGAACCCTCAAGTAGCGCTTCGAATTCGGTCTCCGCATTGTTGAGCACTGTTGCCTCAACGGTTTGAGCGTAAGATGAAAGCCTTGGAGAGAATCCTCTTCTTTGATTCTCGAAGAGCATTGTAGGTGCAACTACTTGACATCCATTTATCAAGACATCTTCTGCGAACCCGGCCCCAATGTAGAAATTGAATATTTTATCCGAAGCCGATTCGACAAAGTTAGGGTTGCTAGGGTTGATGTTGAGCAAGAGTGGGTCAACATCTGAAACCCTGATCCAGCCTGACCCCGCTCCTCCTGGGGGCTTGCATGTTTCAACGTCGTCGGTAGCTCCCTGGCAAACTTGGAAGCTGCTGTGTGGTTTGACTTCAAGACCTGTGTATGTCTCGAATTCCTCTATGGCGTAAGGCCCTGAGCAGCCGAAGAGAATCGTTGCGAGCGCGAGGAGGAAGCAGATTTTCATCGGGCTAGGGAAGCTGAGCGATAAGAACAACAGGAAGATAGCGAGCGGGACTGAAACAGCGTTGGGGAATCTGCCTAACCAGAACTTCAGTGGAGCCCCGCCGCCTGAAGCCCCGCGGGACGCCCGGATTGCGGAACGGACGCCGCAGTATAGGCCGCCCCGCCCCGCCCGCGCGAATGCGTTCCGTCTAACGGGAAGGTTACGGGGCTTCACGCCGCGAGTCTACCGGGAGAGCCACCCGCCCCGCCCGCGCGC
>NZ_JAVRHT010000008.1:0-103786 GCF_031846415.1 Rubrivirga litoralis
CGCGGAGGCGGCTCTAACCGAGGGCTGGGGGACACCCGGAGCGCTCGGTGCCTATCTTGACGCTGTCTCCTTCGCCGCTCATGGAGCCCGACGCCCCCACCCCGCCCGACGACGCGGGCCGCGCCAGCGCGGCGCGGCAGGAGGCGCGCGCGCTCGGCCCCCTCCGCGACCGCGTCGAGACGGCGGCCCGCGAGATCGAGCGGCTCCGCTCCGAGAACGCCGCGCTCGCCCAGCGCGTGCTCGAGCTCCAGGACGCCCGTGACGACCGGGCGCCGTCGTTCTCGTTCGGCGGAGACGAGGAGGACGCCGAGGCGCTCCGCAGCCGCGTCCAGGGCTTTATCGACACCATCGACGCCGCCCTCCGCACGGGCGGCGACGGCACCGCGGACGCCGTGCCCGAGACGCCCGGAGAGGAATGAGCGCGTCGCAGCCCGTCTCGATCCGCGTCCGCATTCTGGACCGCGACTATCCGCTCCGCGTGGCGCCGGGCGACGAGGACTACACGCTCCACCTGGCCCAGCGGGTCGACGAGCGGCTCCGGCGGCTCCGGGCGCAGCTCCCGTCGCAGCCCGACCTGACGCACGCGGTCCTCGCGGCGCTCGCGCTCGCCGAGGAGCTCTACGCCGCCCGCGCCGAGACCGACCGCCTGCGGGCGCGCGTCGAGTTGGAGTCGGCCGCCCTCGCCGACCGACTCGACGCCGCGCTCACCGCCCCGCTCGGCGGCGACGGCGCGTCGGCGGGCGGGGCGGGGGAGAGGCCCGACCCGTGACGTCGGTCTCGCCGTGGGTGACGGCCTACGCCGTGCTGCTGGCGGCGGCGGGCGCCGTGTTCCTCTTCGTGCCCGACATCGTGTTCCCGGACGCGCGCGCCGGCGGCCCAGCGGCCCTCGCCGCCCAGCTTTTCGGCGCGGCCCTCCTCGGATTTGCCGCCCTGTGCTGGGCGGGGCGGGGCGCTCTCCTCGGCGGCATCTACGGCCGGCCGATCGTCGTAGGCAATCAGGCGTTCGCGGTCGTCGGGACGCTCGTCGTCCTCGGGGGACTACCGCCGGAGGCGGGGCCGGGGCTCTGGGGCCTCCTGGCCGTCCTCGTGTTCGGTGCCGCGCTCTGGAGCGTGCTCCTGTTCCGGTCGCCGCGGCGCGACGGGCCGCCGCCCCGCCCGGCGGCGTAGCCCGCCCCGCCCGCGTGTCCTAGGGGGCGGGGAGCCGCCCCGCTCAAGCGAAATTCGAGGGGCGGGGTGGAACAGGCGCCGCCTCCCGCCGATACCCTGATGCGCCCGGGAGGGGCTACCCGCCCCGCCCGGTGCTTACCGGCTTGTGGCCACCGCATGGGAACCTGAACAGCGTTAACCGCGGGGGTCCCGCTTCGGACCTGACCATCAGACCGCGTCCCGCTCCGGCGGGATTCCGGGGCTCCGGCCCCGGGCCGCGGAAGTAGAGAGGGTCCAGAGGGCCTCCACATTGTCAGACGAGCAAGGTTCTCGTCCACGCGCCGCAGGCTGGTACTTCTGCCCCCGCCCCGCGACCGCCGTCGCCGGGCGGGACCCCGAGAGCCCCGGGTGTCCGCCAGTGGGCGGACCCGGGGCGCTCGCCGTACGTGCCGTCTTCCCGCCTGACTGGGGCGGGGCGGTCTGCCGCGGGCGGGGCGGCCTCCCGAGGCCGGCCGACAAACGCGACCCCGCCGCCATCCGAGCGCGCCGTGGTGCTCGTGAGCAAGGCGGGGTGGGGGAGAGCCTGAGTTCGGCCGGAGGCGCGGATCTGCGGAACGGGCGGGGCGGGGCGCCGATCCAACCTGCCCTCTCTCCACCCCGCTCCCATGCCCGACTCCCAGCCCACGCGCCCCGGCCTCGTCCAGGACAAGATCGCCATCGTCACCGGCGCCGCCGAAGGCATCGGCGAGGCCATCGCCCACAAGTTCGCCTACGAGGGCGCGGGCGGCCTCGTCCTCGCCGGCCTCCCCGGCGACCCCCTCGACCAAGTCGCCGCCGACGTCCGCGACCAGTATGGGACGCGCGTCGAGACGTTCGCCGGCGACGTCGGCGAGCCGGAGCACGCCGAGGCCTGCGTTCAGAAGGCGGTCGACGCGTTCGGCCGGCTCGACGTGCTCGTCAACAACGCCGGGTCGCTCCCCGCACTCGCTGAGCTCCCGGAGTACCCGGTCGAGGCGTTCGACAAGCTCCTCCACAACAACGTCAAGACGACGTTCTTCATGACGCGCGCCGCGGTCCCCGAGCTCCAGAAGACCAAGGGGAACGTGGTCACGGCCGGGTCCGAGGCGGGGTGGAACGGGTCGCCCCGGTTCACGCCGTACGGCGGGACGAAGGCGTGGAACCACGCCTTCATGAAGGGGGTCGCTGGCGAGCAGGGGGCGCACGGCGTCCGCGCCAACTGCGTCTGCCCCGGCCCCGTCGACACGTCGTTCACGCACAAGGAGGACGGCCCGATGGACAAGGACGCCGAGCAGACCGTGACGCAGTCGACGGCCTTTGGGCGCCGGGCGACGACCGAGGAGATCGCCAACGTCTACGCCTTCCTGGCGTCGGACCAGGCCAGCTACGTGACCGGCGCGCTCTGGCTCGTCGACGGCGCGACGACGATCGTCCACGGGATGCCGGGCAAGAAGGCGCCGAAGGACGTCCAGCAGGAGCCGGCCGGCGTCCTCACCCTCCGGTTCCAGCGCCACTCCGACCCCGCGGCGGTCCCGGCGAGCTAGCCCCGCCCCGCCCGGAGCTTCGGGCGGGGCGGCCCGTTCTTCTCCCGCCCCGCCCCGCCCCGCTCCGCCCCGCCCGCCTGGGCGGGGCGGCCCGTTCCTCGCACCCCGACCCATGACCCTGACCAGCACCTCCCTCACCGACGGCGCGCCCATCGACCCGCAGTACGCCTTCTGCAAGGCGGCCGCCAGCGGCCACACCGAGCCCGGCGGCGACCGGAGCCCGCACCTCGCCTGGAGCGGCGCCCCCGACGGCACGCGCTCGTTCGCCGTCGTCGTCCGCGATCCCGACGTGCCGGCCGACGCGAGCGACGCGAACCAGGAGGGCAAGACGATCCCCGTGGACGCCGAGCGGACGCCGTTCTACCACTGGCTCCTCGTCGACATCCCCGCTTCGACGACCGAGATCGCCGAGGGCGCCGCCTCGGACGGCGTAACGCCGAACGGCAAGGCGCCGGGCCGCACGTCGCTCGGGCTCGCCGGCACCAACACGTTCACCGACTTTCTCGCCGGGAGCGACATGGAAGGGACCTACGGCGGCTACGACGGCCCGTGCCCGCCGTGGAACGACGAGCGGCTCCACCACTACCACTTCACCGTCTACGCCCTCGACACCGAGAGCCTGGGGCTTGGCGACGACGGCGACTTTACGGGCGACGACGTGGAGGCCGCCCTCGACGGTCACGTCCTCGCGCAGGCCGAGATCGTGGGGACGTACACGACGAACCCGGCCGTGGGCTAGCCGCCCCGCCCGGGCGGGGCGGCTGTATCCTGTCCTCATGGCCCTCCTCGAACGCATCACGATCGATCCCGCCGTGTGCCACGGCCGTCCCTGCGTACGCGGCCTCCGCTACCCCGTGGACATGCTGCTCGACCTGCTCAGCGGCGGGATGACGACGGACGAGGTCCTGGAGGACTACCCCGACCTGGAGGCCGACGACCTCCGCGCCGTCCTCGCGTACGCCGCGGAAGTGACACGGACGCACCGAACACGCTCGCTTGCAGCGTGAGGGCGCTCGTCGACGCTCAGCTCCCCCGCCGGATCTCGAGGTGCTCCTGCTCCCCGTCTTCAGCGAGATCGCCGCGGCCTTGGAGGAGACGCTGTTTGTTGAGGTAACGAGGGACGCGATCTTTTTTGGGAGATGAAAGACGGCTCGGCCGCCCCGCCCGTCTTCGCCCCGAATCCGCCCCGCCCCGGTCGGGACCGCACGGGGCGGGGCGGACCTTATGCGTTTCGCCACCCCGCCCTCGCAGACCCAAAGGGCGGGGCGGGGCGGTCTCCGGGACCGAGCCCCGCCGTCGTCCCCCGCTTAGCGCTCCCCTATGCAGATCCGTAACGTCGCGATTGTCGCCCACGTCGACCACGGCAAGACCACCCTCGTCGACGCGCTCCTCCAGCAGAGCGGGACGTTCGCCGCCCACGAGACCGTCACCGAGCGCGTGATGGACTCGATGGACCTCGAACGCGAAAAGGGCATCACGATCATGGCCAAGAACACGGCCGTCCGCTACACGACCGAGGCCGGCGACGACGTCAAGATCAACATCGTCGACACGCCGGGCCACGCCGACTTCGGCGGCGAGGTCGAGCGGACGCTCCGCATGGTCGACGGCATCATGCTGCTCGTCGACGCCGCCGAGGGGCCGCTGCCGCAGACGCGGTTCGTGCTCTCGAAGGCGCTCGCGCTGGGGCTCGTGCCGATCGTGGTCATCAACAAGATCGACCGGGGCGACGCCCGCGCCGAGGAGGTCCTGGACGAGATCTACGACCTGTTTATCGACCTCGACGCCGACGAGCACCAGCTCGACTTCCCCGTCATCTACGCCGTCGCCCGCGACGGCGAGTGCACCCTCGACCTGGAGGCCGACCTCACCGACCTCAAGCCGGTCTTCGAGACGATCGTGAGCACGGTCCCGGCCCCCGCCGGCGATCCCGACGCGACGCTGCAGCTGTTGGTCACGGACGTCAAGCCCGACAACTTCCTCGGCCCCATCGCCATCGGCCGCGTCGTCAACGGCACGCTCGCCGTGAAGCAGCGCGTGCTCATGTACCACCGGACCGGCGAGACGAAGGCGACGCAGGTGACGAGCCTGTTCGTGAGCGAGGGCCTGGACCGCGTCGAGACCGAGACGGCCGTCGCGGGCGACATCGTCTACGTGGGCGGGCTGACTGGCATCGGCCTGGGCGAGTCCGTCACCGACGCCGACGACCCGCAGCCGCTCGCCGCGCTCGACATCGACGAGCCGACGCTGTCGATGGAGTTCCGCGTCAACGACTCGCCGTTCGTGGGCAAGGACGGCAAGTACGTCACGTCGCGCAACCTCCGCGACCGGCTGATGAAGGAGGGCGAGGCCAACCTCGCGCTCCGCATCGACGAGACCGAGAGCACCGACCGCTACCTCGTCTTCGGGCGGGGCGAGCTCCAGATGGCCATCCTCATCGAACAGATGCGGCGCGAGGGCTACGAGTTCGCCGTCGGGACGCCGCAGGTGATCACGAAGGAGGTCCGCGGCAAGACGCACGAGCCGTACGAGCGCGCGACGGTCGACGTGGCCGAGGAGTTCATGGGCGTCGTGATCGAGACGCTGGGCACGCGCAAGGGCCAGATGGTGGAGATGAAGAACAACGGGTCGGGCCGCGTCCGCATGACGTTCGAGATCCCGGCGCGCGGGCTCATCGGCTACCGGACCGAGTTCCTGACCGACACCAAGGGCACGGGCCTGCTCACGCACATCTTCGACGGCTACAAGCCGTGGGCCGGCCCCATCACGCACCGCGCGACGGGCGCCATCGTGGCTGACCGGAACGGGAAGGTGACGCCGTACACCATCGTCAACCTCCAGGAGCGCGGCCAGCTGTTCGTCGAGCCCGGCGACGAGGTCTACAACGGGATGATCGTCGGCGAGAACGCGCGCGACGAGGACATGGAGGTCAACGCGACCAAGGAGAAGAAGCTGACGAACATGCGCGCGTCGGGCTCGGACAACTTCCTGAAGATGAACCCCTCGAAGAAGATGAGCCTGGAGGAGGCCATCGAGTTTATCCGCGAGGACGAGCTCATCGAGATCACGCCGGCCTCGATGCGGCTCCGCAAGCGGCACCTCGACCCGCACGAGCGGAAGCGGGCGGCTCAGGCCCGCAAGCAGGAGGCGTAGGCCGCCCCGCCTAGGCACCGCCCTGCCCCCGGCGGGCGGGGTGGGTATCTTCGCGCTGTGGCCACCCCGCCCCTCCGCCAGATGATCGCCGCCGTTGCCGAGGCCGTTAGGCCTCGGCGCGTGGTCTTGTTCGGCTCACACGCGGCGGGCGGGGCGGGCGAGGATTCAGACGTAGACCTGCTCGTGATTGAGGACGGGCCACTCGATGAGGCTGGCCGGGCGGATGAGATGGTCCGGCTGTGGGAGGCGCTGGCCCCGTTCCGCGTGCCAGCGGACATCCTCGTCTACACCGAGGAGGAGGTGGCCCAGTGGGGCGCGACGACAAACCACGCCGTCGCCCACGCGCTCCGCGAGGGGACCGTCGTGTACGAGCGGCCGTGACGGACCACGAGCACGGGCTGGCCCTCCTCGACCTCGCCCGGCGGGATTTCCGAACCGTCCGAGCGATGGGAGACGACCCCGCCTTCGCCGACGAGGTCGTCGGGTTCCACGCTCAGCAGGCAGCGGAGAAAGCGTTGAAGGCGTGGCTCGCAGCGGGCGGGGCGGCGTACGGGCGGACGCACGATCTCAGCGCCCTTCTTGGTATGCTGGAGTCCATGGGCTGTGATGTCGATCCGTTTCGCTCTCTCGTCCGCCTGAACGTGTTCGCGGTCCGATTTCGGTACGAGAGCCCCGGCCCGGGCACCCCCGTAGAGAGCCGGTCGGTCCTGGCAGACGACGTGGCCGAACTGGTTCGGCATGTCGAGGCGCAGATTGTACCGTAGCCGCCCCACGAGCGGAAGCGGGCGGCTCAGGCCTACAAGTAGAAGGCACGGACCGCTCCGCCCCGCCCCAGCGGGCGGAGTGGGCGACGCGGGAGATAGACCGAGTCGGCGCTGAGCTTTGCGCCGCCGGTGTAGGTGTCGCGCATGGCCGCCACCGACGCCCCCCCGGCCGAGCGAGCGGAGCTCGACGCGGGCCCCGCCCGCTCTCCGGCGTCGCCGCGCCGGCGGCCGCGTGGACGTTCGCGTTCCTGGTCCTGCGCATCTTCGCCGTGCCGGGGTGCGACTGGAACGCCCCGTTCGCCGTCAGCACCTTGAAACGGGGGTGGCGCCGTTAGCTTCCGCCGCATGGGACCGCTCGACCTGCTCACGCCGGAGCCCGCCCCGCCGTGGGGCGGCCCGCCGCCGCGGAACGCCTACGTCGAGCTCCACAACCTCATCGCGGCGGCCGAGCGGCCGTTCGAATTCGGGCCGTCCGACCGCGACCGGATCTCGGAGCGCTGGGCCGTCGACCTGGCGTCGTCGTTCCCGGCCGAGCGGCTCGCGCTCTACCAGACGCTCCTCGACGACGCCCTCGCGTCGGGCGACCTGAGCGGGGAGGAGCGGGCGCTGCTCGCCCACGTCGCCGACACGCTCGCCCTCACGGACGCCGACCTCCGCCCCGCCCACGAGCGCGCGTTCGCCGTCGCCGTCGAGGCCGCGGTCGCCGACGGCGCGCTCTCGGACGAGGAGCGCGACCTGCTCTACACGCTCCAGCACACGCTGGGCTTCGACCCCGCCGTCGCGGGCGGCGCCTACGACGTGTTCGCCCAGCGGCGCCTGCTCCAGGTCGCCGCCCACGCGCTGGCCGACGGCGTGGTGTCGCCGGACGAGGTGGACGAGATCGAGCGCATCGAGGGGGCGCTGAGCGTCGAGGTGCCGCGCGACCTCGCGGATCGGATCGCGCAGGCCGCAGCGCGGTGGGAGGCGGCGGCGGGCGGCAACGGCTCTCCAAGCGGCCTACCTCGCCGCCCCGCCCGCCCCGTGGGCGGGGCGGCCGTGCCCGTTCGCTCTGCCCCGTTCCGCGAGGCGGGGCGGTGGCAGGACGTCGACCTGAGGGCGCTCCGCACGTCGGGAGGTGCCGCCTTCCGCAGCGCCCTCGACCGGGGCGAGACGGCCGGATTCCGCGTCACCGGCGACGCCCTCACGGGCCGGCGGGCCGGCGGCCGCGTCGCCGTCCGAGGCGGGACGCTCACGCTGTCGTGGGCGGGGCAGCGCGAGGAGGTCCGGCTCTCGGCGCGGCGCCCGCCCCGCCGGTTCCTCAACGGCGTCCTCGTGCCCGTGACGCGGCGGCACGCCGTCTTGGTCGACGTCGAGGGCCGCGCCGACGCGCTCGTCGACGCCCTCACCGGCGGCCCCGCCCGCCCCGAAGCCCCCGACTGACAGGCCGCGGCGTCCGGGCGGTGGAGGAAGGCGCTCGCGTCCGAGATCCGGGCCGCTACCGAGGCGGGCGCGACGTGGGCGGGGTGGTGGCTCTTCCGCCGCCGCGTGCCGCCCCGCCCCGAGGCCGTCGCGCGCGCGCTGGGCGGGGCGGAGGACTCGTGGGACGGGCGGGGGACGGTCCGCGTCACGGACACGCACCTCGTGTTCGAGGGCGGGGGCGAGGTGCGGCGCACGTCGCGGCGCACCGTGGCCGCCGTCGTCCAGAGCGACCGCGTGCTCTGGGTCCGCCGGCGACGGGCGCATGACTGGGCCGTCCGTTTTGAGACGGAGGCCGAAGTCGCCCGCGTCGCCCAGGACCTCGGGGCTGAGCGGCAGACGCGGAGCCGCTTTCAGTCCACGTGGGACCTCCTGCCCTGACGAGGTTTCCGGGCGGGGCGGCCGTACAGCAGCGGGGGCAGAGCAGTCGGGGGCGGCCACCCCGCCCCGATGCCTGGCAGGGGTGGGCAGGGCCAACGCATTGGGACTGCCCCACCCGGGCCGCGCAGCTACTACGGCAGCGGGGGCGGGGCGGCGACGTTTTCGGCTGTCCTGCTCTGGCTCGCCCTTTGCACGGGGTTGGACGCACAACGTGGCGCGCGTCATTTAGGCCTGGACCTGCGGCGCGACGGCGTTCCATATTCGGGACTCGTTTGCTCATGTCGTGAGGTTCGGTCCCTCTCCAGAGGGAGGGCCGCGCCTCCACCATCCCCGGCTGCATGCCCCGCCACCCGTTCGCCTTCCTCGTCCACCCGCGCGCCGACGTCCGCCAAGACCTCGCACGAGCGTGGCCCCCGCTGGGGAAGGTGCCTCTCCGCCTGGTCGACCGAGCGGCTACGCTTCCCATCCCGCCGATCCCCGCAGGGTCTGTCTCCTACGCCGACGACCCCGATACCGTGGCGGGGTGGGTGATGCTGCTCCCCATCGGGGCCGAACAGATGCTCACGCTGGACCGCTCCTACGTCGTCGGCCGCATCAAGGGCGCGCTGGACTCGATCGCCAAGCGCGGCGTGAAGACCGTCACGCTCGGGGCGCTCACGTCGCCGGTGACTCGGGGTGGGCGGCTCGTGTGCGGACGGCCGGACCTCGGCGTTACGACCGGAAACGCGTTCACGGCCGCGGCGACGGTCCAGGCCATCGAGCGCCTGCTCCCGTGGTGCCCCTCCGATGACCCCCGCGTCGCGATCGTCGGGGCGACGGGGAGCGTCGGGTCGTGCGTCGTGCGCCTGCTCGCCGAGCGGCGGACGGTCTCGCGCCTCTCGGTCATCGCGCGGACCAAGACGAACGTCGAGCGCCTGGCCGCCGAGGTCTCTCGCCCCGGCTTTGACGTCACGGCCGAGACGACGATCGAGCGCGCGCGCGACGCCGACCTCGTGGTCCTGCTGACGAGCGCGGCGCGGGCCATCCTCGGGCCGGAGCACCTGAAGGAGGGGGCCGTCGTGCTCGACGACACGCAGCCCCGGAACACCTCGCCCTCGATCCTCACCGAGCGCCCGGACGTGTCCGTCGTCGACGGCGGCGTCATGGCGATGGTCGACGTCGACATCCGCGCCGACGTCGGGCTGCCGAAGGGGTCGAAGGCGGCCTACGCCTGCATGGCCGAGTCCATGCTCCTCGCGCTCGACGGCCACGAGGGCGACTTCGGCCTGGGCGCCCCGAAGGCGGAGCAGGCCCGGTACATGATGGACCTCGCGCACAAGTACCGGCGGTTCGGGTTCGACCTCGCCCCGCCGTTCTCGTTCTGTCAGCCGATGGGCGTCGGCTGGGAGGCGCCTCGCGGGGACGGCCAGGCCGGCGCCGCCGCGGGCCACCAGTGGGCGCCCGCGGCGCAGGGCGCGCGGGCATAGAGCCGCCCCGCCCGCCGAGTTCCGCGGGTTGAGCCCGAACAGGGCCGCCCCGCCCTCGGCGGAGGGCGGGGCGGCGAATGCAGGCGGAGCGGCACGGGACGCGCCTGGGGCGACCGCCCCGCCCCGTGCGCCCGACGGCCTGACGCGCGGGCTGGGCGGCCCCCGCCGCCGTCAGGCGTAGGTGTTGAGCATGACCGGCATGATGAGCATCAGGAGCTCCTCGCCGTCGGCCGGGTCGGCCGGCGAGACGACGCCGGCCCGGTTGGGCGACGAGAACTCGAAGACCGTGTCCTCGCCGTCCACGTTCGCCAGCACCTCCTGGAGGTACTGCGAGTTGAACCCGATCTCCATCGGGTCGGCGTCGTAGTCGCCGAGCACGCGCTCCTTGGCCTCGGACGCCCGCTCGATGTCCTCGGCCGAGACCACGAGCGCGTCGGACTCGAGCGCGAGCCGGATCTGGTGCGTCATCGACGACGAGTAGAGCGCGACGCGGCGGACGGCCGCCAGCATGGCCTCGCGGCCGACCGTCAGGCGCTTCTCGTTCTCGACCGGGATGACGGCCTCGTAGTTCGGGTACTGCTCCTCGATGAGCCGCCCGATCACCTGCGTGTCGCCAAAGTCGAACCCGACGTAGCCCTGCGCCACTCGGATCGTGGCCTCGCCGTCGCCGGCCGCCTTGCCCGCCAGCGACAGCGCCTTCTCGGGCACGATGACGTCGATGGGCTCCTCGGCGGTCAGCCCGTCGAGCATGAGCTTGACGAGGCGGTGGCCGTCCGTCGCCACGACGGTCGACTTGTCGGGGCGGATCTGGAACAGCACGCCCATCATGGCGGGGCGGAGCGCGTCCTTCGAGGCCGCGAACCCGGTCTTGTCGATGGCCCGCTTGACGAGCGCGGCGTCGGCCGTGACCACCTTGGCGTCGTCGAGGGCGGGGAGGGCGGGGTAGTCGCCGCCATCGTACCCGACCATCTTGTACCGGCCCTGGTCCGTCGTCAGCTCGACGTTGAACTCGCCGTCGGTGGCGACGGTCACGGGCAAGTCGGGGAGCGCGCGGAGCGTGTCGAGCAGGCGCCGCGCGGGGACCGCGATCCGCTGCTTCTCGTCGGTCCCGTTCTGCTCGAACGAGACGGCCACGCGCTGGACGATCGATATTTCGAGGTCGGTCGCCGCGATCTGGAGCGCGTCCCCGTCGCGCTCGAACAGGACGCTCTCGAGGATGGGCAGCGTGCTCTTCGACGGGACGGCCCCGCCGGCGGTCGAGAGCGCGCGGAGGAGGTCGGCGCTGGAGACGGTAAACTTCATGGCTCGGGGTGGATGCGGGGCGGGGCGGCCTCAGGGTCGGGGAGACCTGGGAAGGTAAACGGCGACGGCGCCCCGGCGGTCCGCCCCGCCCGCGAAAAGTGGGGCGGGGCGGCCGGTCGTCTGCGGACCCGTAGCGGCGTTGCACGCAACGCCGTCTCTCCTGGATGCCCACCCCGCCCGGCCGAGGCCCACGGGCGGCCCGTCCTCAGCAACACGCGCGGCGCCCGAGCACGAAAACGCGCCACCCCGCCCGAGCGCGGACACGACAAGTCGTGTCCCTACGGGTGCCAGGGCGGGGCGGCTCGACGCGAGCACCACCCCGCCCCGCCCGCGCATGTCACCCGCCCTTACCGCTGGTGCAGTTCCAGCTTCTTGCGCACCGCCACGACCATCTCGCGGAAGCTCGGGTCCGTCTCGATCTGGTCGTCCACCGACCGCACGGCGTGGATGACGGTCGAGTGGTCGCGGCCGCCGAAGTGGAGCCCGATCGTCTTGAGGCTGTGCTTCGTGATCTCCTTCGAGAAGTACATGGCCACCTGCCGCGCCTGGACCACCTCGCGCTTCCGCGTCCGCGCGCGGACGAGGTCCTCGGGGATGGCGAGGTAGTCGCACACGACCGACTGGATGGACTCGATCGTCAGCTGCGGGCGGGACTCCTTGATGAGGTCCTTGAGCACGTCGCGGGCCAGGTCGAGGTCGATCTCGCGCGACGTGAGCGCAGCGTGGGCCTGGAGCCGGATGAGCGCGCCTTCGAGCTCGCGGATGTTGCTCTTGACGTGCGTCGCCACGTACTCGATCACCTCGTCGCGCACGCGCGTGCCGTCGTCGGTCGCGCGCCGGTTGAGGATGGCGATGCGCGTCTCGACGTCCGGCGGCTGGACGTCGGCCGTGAGTCCCCACCCGAACCGGGACAGCAGGCGGTCCTCAATGCCGGCGATGTCGCGGGGCGGGCGGTCGCCTGAGAGCACGATCTGCTTGCCCTGCTGGTGGAGCTCGTTGAAGATGTGGAAGAACTCCTCCTGCGTCTTCTCCTTGCCCCCGAAAAACTGGACGTCGTCGACGATCAGGATGTCGATGCCGCGGTAGAACTGGCTGAACTCGTTGATCCGGTTGGTCTGGATCGACTGCACGAACTCGGCCGTGAACATCTCCGACGACACGTAGCGGACGGTCCGCGCGTGGCCGTTGGCGCGGGCGTAGTTGCCGATGGCCTGGATGAGGTGCGTCTTGCCCAGCCCGACGCCCCCGTAGATCATGAACGGGTTGAAGCTCGTGGCGCCGGGCGCCTGCGCGATCGACCACGCCGCGGCCCGCGCGAGCCGGTTGCAGTCGCCCTCGATAAACCGCTCGAACGTGTACGAGTCGTTGAGGTGCGGGTCGACCTCGATGGGCCGCACGCCCGGAATCGCGAACGGGTGGGCGGGGTGGGCGGCCTCGGCGGCGGCCGGCGCCGCCGGGGCGGGGCGGCGGGCGGCTCCTCGCCCCGCGTCAGCCCGGTACGGGCGGCCGGCGTCGGGGCGCGCCTCGGCCGGCGGGCGGGGCGGCGTGACGCCGGCCGGGAGGTCGGCCGGCGGCGGGCGCTCGGACGCCGGCGGCGGGACGTTCGCCGGCTGCCGCGCCGGGAGCTCCATCGACGACCCCCGCCCGTGCCCGGCGCCCGCGGGCTCGTCGCGCTCAATGACGATGTCGTAGTACAGGCGCCCGCCCGGCCCCAAGACCTTCGTGATCGTCTTGCGGAGGAGCCCGAAGTAGTGCTCCTCGAGCCACTCGTAGTAGAACCGGCTGGGCAGCTGGACCGTCAGCTTGACCTCCCCGCCCTCCTCGACCAGCCCGACGGCGCGGAGCGGCTCGAACCACGTCCGAAAGCTCTGCCGGCTGATGTTGTCCCGGATGATGCCGAGGCACTCGGTCCAGACCTCGTCGCGGGAGCGGTCCATCGGCGGGGGTCTGGGGTGGGCGGGGTGGTGACGGGGCTCCGAATATCGGAACGGCCGGCTGCGCGCGGGGCGGGGGGCGGGCTCTTCGCCCAGAGTTGTCCACAGTCCGTGACGCCGGCTTCGACGAGAATCATCGCGTCCGGCGCGCCAGTGGCCTACGCTATCCACAGGCAGTGCACGGCTGAGGAGTGGGCGACTTGCGCGTTGTCCCGCAACGAGATGTGCGGATCGGATAAGATCCGGCACGGCCAAACGGCGCGAGTGGAGCGAGGTGCGCGGGGCGGGGTGGGCGCGGTGCCCGTTCGTTTTCCACAGCTTGTAAACGCGGCCCCTCGACCGTTGCGCGAGGCGCGTGGGCGGATCGCCTTGCCGGGCCGGGTGGGAAAGTCCTTACGACACGGCACAGCGTTTTCCTGGTGACCGGGCGGGGCGGGGAACGGCCCCGTTTGCCAACATCCCGTGAGGCCCTTGCCGCGCCCGCCGGGCGCCCTCTACCTTCCCTGGCTCCCGCCCGCGCGCCCCCGCGGCGCCGTTCTTTCACCGCCCGCCCCGCCCCGATGCTCCGGGTCCGAATCGCCCCGCTCCCCGACGGCCTCCACGACGAGACGCTCCGGCCGACGGCCGCGGACCTCGGCCTGGACCCCGACGTGTTCTCTGGCATCGAGGTGGACGTCCACCTCGACGTCGCTGAGCGCCGCGTGCTCGTGGCGTACACGGCGCGGGCGACGGCCCGCCTCGAGTGCGACCGGACGCTCGCGATGTACGACGAGCCCGTCGAGGCCGCGCACGCTGTCCTGTTCACGGCCGACGCTCCCGACGACGAGGACGACGACGTTCAGCCCCTGACCGACGACGCCGTCGAGGTGGACGTGGCCGACCCCGTCCGCGACACGCTCCTGCTGGCCCTCCCGCTCCGCCGCGTGTGCCCCGAGGCCCGCGACGCCGAGATCCCGACGGCGTTCGGCGGACCGGCCGAGGGCGAGCCGGCCGACGACCGCTGGGCGGCCCTCGAAGCGCTCCGCGCCGACGACGCCGACACCGACTAGACCACCGCCCCGCCCGGGGCTCTCCAGACCCCCCGCCCCATGGCCAACCCCAAACGCCGGCACTCCAAGGCCCGCACCGCCAAGCGCCGTTCCCAGTACAAGGTCAAAAACGTGCCGACCCCGCACGAGTGCCCCAACTGCGGCAACGCGAAGCTCATGCACCGCGCCTGCCCCACGTGCGGCCACTACCGCGGCCGGGCCGTCGTCGAGCGCCCGGACTACGTTTAGCGCCGGCGCCCCGAGCCGCCGCCCCGCCCCGCGCCCGCGCGGCCTCTGGTAGGGGCGCTGCGCGGGCGCCCCGCGTTCGGGCCGGGGTATCTTATCGGTCCCCTCTCCCGCCCCGCCCCGTCTGCCCATGCCCGTACGAGTCGCCGTCGACGCCATGGGCGGGGACCACGCGCCGGGCGTCGTCGTTGAGGGCGCGCTCGAGGCCGTCGCCGAGGCCGGCGACCGCCTGGCCGTCCTGCTCGTGGGCCGCGAGGCCGAGATCCGCGCCGAGGTCGAGAACCGGGGCGGGGCGGAGGACGACCGGCTCCGCGTCGTCGACGCGCCCGAGGTCATCGGGATGGGCGAGGCCGCGACCGAGGCCCTCAAGCGGAAGCCGGACTCGTCGATCCACCGCGGGATCGGGGCCGTCAAGGCCGGCCGCGCCGACGCCTTCGCGTCGGCCGGCAACACGGGCGCCGTCATGGCGGCGGCTCTCTTCGGGCTCGGCCGGCTGCCGGGCGTGCTCCGCCCCGCCCTCCCGGGCTACCTCCCCACGCCGACCGGGACGTGCGTGCTCCTCGACGTCGGCGCCAACGTCGAGGTCCGCCCCGAGCACCTGGTCCAGTTTGCGCGCATGGGCGCCGTGTTCGGCGAGTTCTTCCTCGACCGCGAGGACCCGACCGTCGGGCTCGTGAACGTGGGCGAGGAGCCGGGCAAGGGGACCGACACCGTAAAGGAGGTCTACGAGGCGCTCCGCGCGCTCGGCGACCGCGGCGCCATCCACTTCGTGGGCAACGTCGAGGGCCGCGACATCCTGCGCCACGGGGCCGACGTCTGCGTCTGCGACGGGTTCGTGGGCAACGTGGTCCTCAAGCTGGCCGAGTCCGTCTCGACGATCCTCCCCGACCTCGTCCGCGCCGAGATCGGGCGCCAGGGGCTCGGCGCCGACCACGCCCGGACCGTGGGCGGGGTGCTCCGTGGCATGCTGGCCCCGTTCGACTACCAGGCCCACGGGGGTGTCCCCATGCTGGGCATCGACGGGACGGTCGTCATCGGCCACGGCGGCTCGACGGCCCGGGCCATCCGCCAGATGGTGCTCTCCGCCGCCCGGCTCGTCGAGCAGAACCTGACGTCGCGGATCGCCCGCGCCCTCGCCGACGACGACGCCCCGCCCCACCCGTAATCCCACCCCGGGCGGGGCGGCACGCGGGGCGGGGTGGCCCGCCCCGCCCGCCCCGCCCCTCGCCCCCCAACCCCATGGCCGAGACGCCCCGCCGGACCGCCGCCATCACGTCGGTCGGTCACTACCTCCCGCCGGACCGGCTCACGAACGCCGACCTCGAGAAGATCGTCGACACCAGCGACGAGTGGATCCGAACGCGGACCGGAGTCCGCGAGCGGCGCATCCTGCGCGACGAGACCAAGGCCACGTCGTTCATGGCGACGGAGGCGGCCCGCGAGTGCCTCGCCAAGGCCGGCGTCGACGCCGAGGACATCGGCTGCATCCTCGTCGCCACGGTCTCGCCCGACATGGTCTTCCCGGCCACGGCCTGCCTCGTCCAGAACCAGCTGGGGGCGACGAACGCGTGGGGCTACGACATCTCGGCGGCGTGCTCGGGGTTCCTGTTCGCGCTCACGACCGGGGCCAAGCTCGTCGAGTCGGGGATGCACGACCGCGTGCTCGTCATCGGCGCCGACACCATGAGCCGGATCATCGACTACACCGACCGGACGACGTGCGTCATCTTCGGCGACGGCGCCGGCGCCGTGCTCCTCGAACCCGCGACCGACGAGACGGGCCTGCTCGACAGCGTCCAGCACGTCGACGGCTCGAACGCCGAGGCGCTCAACATGCCCGCCGGCGGGTCGCGCCACCCCGCCACGCACGAGACGGTCGACGCCCGGATGCATTTTCTGAAGCAGGACGGGCGGACCGTCTTTAAGCGGGCCGTCGTGGGCATGGCCGAGGCGGCGGCCGAGATCATGGACCGCAACGACCTGGCCGCCGAGGACATCCGCTACCTCGTGCCGCACCAGGCCAACCTCCGCATCATCGAGGCGACGGCCAAGCGGATGGGGATCGGGTCGGACCAGGTGATGGTCAACATCCAGCGGTACGGGAACACGACGGCCGCCACGATCCCGCTCTGCCTCTCTGACTGGGAGCCCCAGCTCCGGCGCGGCGACAACCTCGTCCTCGCCGCCTTCGGCGGCGGCTTCTCCTGGGGCGCGACGTGGATCAAGTGGGCCTACGATGGGGCAAAGGGTGAGGGGTGACGAGTGAGGAGCACGCCGCTCGTCTCGACCACCCCGCCCGCATTTCGCCCTTTGCTCGTCACTCTTTACTCGTAACCCGCTGTGACCGCTTTCCTCTTCCCCGGCCAGGGCGCCCAGGCGCCCGGGATGGGCGCCGATCTGTACGAGGCGCACCCCGAGGCCCGCGCCCTGTTCGACGAGGCCGACGCCGTGCTGGGCTTCGCCCTCACCGACGTCATGTTCGGCGACGACGCCGAGGCGCTCGTGCCAACCGAGGTCACGCAGCCGGCGCTCTACGCGCACAGCCTGGCGGCGAACGCCGTGCTCGCGGCGCGCGGCCTCCGCCCCGCCCTCGCTGCCGGCCACAGCCTGGGCGAGTGGAGCGCGCTCGCCGCCGTCGGCGCGCTCTCGTTCGCCGACGGGCTCCGGGCCGTCCGCCGCCGCGGCGAGCTGATGGCGCAGGCTGGCGACGTGCGCCCCGGCGCCATGTCGGCCGTCCTCGGGCTGGACGACGACGCGCTCGAAGCCGCGTGCCGTGAGGCGAGCGGGGGCGGGGCGGGCGAGGTGGTCCCGGCCAACTACAACAGCCCAGGCCAGATCGTGATCTCGGGCGACGAGGCCGCCGTCGAGCGGGCGGGGCGGCTGGCCGAGGAGGCCGGCGCGCGCCGCGTGGTGCCGCTCACGGTCTCGGGCGCGTTCCACAGCCCGCTCATGGCGTTCGCCCGCGACGGCCTGGCCGAGACGCTGGAGGCGCTGGAGATCTCGGAGCCGTCGTGCCCCGTCGTCCTCAACGTGACGGCCGAGCCCACGACCGATCCCGACGAGATCCGCCGGCGCCTGCTGGAGCAGCTCACGTCGCCGGTCCGCTGGGCGCAGTCGGTCCAGCGGATGGCGGACGAGGGCGCGACGCGGTTCGTGGAGGTCGGCACGGGCCGCGTGCTCTCGGGGCTGGTCAAGAAGACGCTCGGGCGGGGCGCCGAGACGGTCCAGGTCGGGACGGCGGCGGACCTGGAGAGTCTGGCCTGACCACCCCGGGCGGGGCGGGGCCGAGCCGTCGCCCTGGGCGGCCTCGCCCCGAAGCGCCACACCGCGGCGCCTCCGCGACCGACGTGCGCCCGACGTGGGCGGGGCGGTCCAGCGCGCCGCCCCGCCCGCGCGATCTTCCGCCTTCCTCGTTTCGCCTCCCGCCCTCGCAAATGACCCTCGACCTCACCGACAAGAACGTCCTCGTCACCGGCGGCACGCGCGGCATCGGCCGCGCCGTCGTCGAGGCCGCGGCCGGCGCCGGCGCGCGCGTCGCGTTCACCTACCGCTCGTCCTCGGACACGGCCGACCAGCTCGTCCAGGACCTGGGCGGGGCGGACCGCGCGCTCGCCTTCCAGGCCGACGCTGCGAGCGCCGAGGACGCCCAGGCCGCCGTCGCCGCCGTTACGGACGCGTGGGGCACGATCGACGGGCTCGTCGTCAACGCCGGCATCACGCGCGACGGGCTCATGATCCGCATGGACGAGCGCGCGTGGCAGGACGTGATCGACACGAACCTGACCGGCGCGTTCCACGTCTGCAAGGCGGCCTACCGGCCGATGATGAAGCAGCGCGGCGGCTCGATCGTCGCCGTCTCGTCGGTCGTCGGCGTGACGGGGAACGCGGGGCAGGCGAACTACGCGGCCTCGAAGGCCGGGCTCATCGGGTTCACCAAGAGCCTGGCCCGCGAGCTGGGCGGGCGGGGCGTCCGCGCCAACGTCGTCGCGCCGGGCTACGTGGACACCGACATGACGGCGGACCTGGGCGGGGCGGCGATGGAGGCCATGCAGGGCCAGATCCCGCTCGGTCGGACGGGCCGGCCCGAGGAGATCGCCTCGGCCATCCTGTTCCTCCTTTCGGACGCCGCCTCCTACGTGACCGGCCACGTCCTCCACGTCGACGGCGGGATGGCGATGTAGTCCGCCTGCACGAGGGCGGGCGGAGCACGAGGGCGGGGCGGGGCGGAAGTTGCGGCCACCCCGCCCGCTCCTCAGTCCTGCGGGCGGGGCGGGGCGAGACGGCTGTGGACGGCCTTGACCGTCACCGCCCCCTCGCCCACGGCCCCGGCCACGCGCTTCGTCGACCCCGCGCGGACGTCGCCGACAGCGAACACGCCGGGCAGGCTGGTCTCGAACGTCGTCGGCCGCTGGCCGTCGGGCCAGACCGCGGCGTCGAGGTCGGCCACGTCGGACCCGGTGCGGATGAACCCGTGGTCGTCGAGCGTGAGCCCGAGCGCGCCGTTGTCCTGGCCGGGGCGGAGCCAGTCGGTGCACGGCTCGACGCCGATAAACACGAACAGGCCCGGCGTCTCGACGTGCTCCCGCGTGCCGGCCTCGGTGTCCTCCAGGTCGACGCCGCCCAGCGCCTCGCGGCCGTTGGAGGCGCCGTCGCCGCAGAGCCCCACCACCTCGGTGTGGAGGCGGACCTCGATGCGGTCGGAGGCCTCGACGCGGTCGGCGAGGTACTGGCTCATGCTCGCACTCAGGTCGCCGCCGCGCACGGCGAGGAGTACGCGCTCGGTCCGCTCGGACAGGAACATAGCCGCCTGCCCCGCCGAGTTGCCGCCGCCCACGACCACGGCCGTCCGGTCGCGGCAGCTCGGGGCCTCCAGCTCCGTCGCCGCGTAGTACACGCCGGCCCCCTCGAACTGGCGGAGGTTCGGGATCGGCAGCCGCCGGTAGTTGGCGCCCGTCGCCAGCACGACGACGCGGGCGCGGACCGCCCCGCCCTCGGCGAACGACACGGCGTAGCCGTCGCCGTCGCGGCGGAGCGCGTCGGCCCGGTGCGGCGTGACGAACCGGGCGCCGAACTTGTGGGCCTGGAGCGTCGCCCGCGTGGCCAGCTCCGTCCCCGTGATGCCGGACGGGAACCCGAGGTAGTTCTCGATCCGCGACGACCACGACGCCTGCCCGCCCGCCCCGATCTCGTCCATGAGGACCGTCGAGAGCCCCTCGGACGCGCCGTAGACGGCCGCCGCCAAGCCGGCCGGCCCCGCCCCCACGATCACGAGGTCGGAGACGCTGTCCGGGGGCGGCTCGCGGCCGATCCCGACCGCGTCGGCCAGTTCGAGGAGCGTGGGGTTGTCGAGCGTGGTCTCGGACCCCCAGAAGACGAGCGGGCCGCCCTCGTCCAAATCCTCGACCGACCGCCCGTGCTCGGCCAGGACCTCGGCGGCCTCGTCGGGCGCGTCCTCGGGGTCGAGCCAGCGGTACGGGAGGTAGTTCCGCCGCGCTAACTCGGCCAGGCGAACCGCATCAGGGTTCGTCTGCGACCCGACGATCTGGAGTCCCGACCCGCTCGCGGAGACGATCCCGCGCCGAGCTGTGAACGCGTCGAGTACGGTCTCCGCGAGGTCCGTGTCTGACCCGACGAGCTCGCGGAACCGCTCGGCCGGCACCTCGAGCACCACCCCGCCCTCGTCTACGCGGGCCGTCGCGTAGACGGCCTCGCCCAAGAGCAGGCCGATCTCGCCCAGGAAGTGCCCCGGCCCAAGCGGCTCCGGCGACAGCGGTCGCTCGCACGCGGGGTCCTCGAACACCTCGACCGCCCCGCTCAGGACGACGAAAAAGTCGTAGGCGTCGTCGCCCTCGCGGAACAGGAGGTCGCCGGGCTCGACGGCCCGCTCGTGGCCGACGGCGCGCAGCCGGTCGAGCTGGGCGTCGGTGAGCGTGGGGAAGGGGGCAGCGTCCACAGAGGGCGGGGCGGGGTGGAGCCGCCGTACCCCGCGCCCGCGCGACGGGGTCCCCGCCCCGCCCGCGGCGCGCGGGAAATGGGCGGGGCGGCCGAGCCGCGGGCGGGGCGGCTACACGCTCGGCACGTCGCCCTGCGCGGACTCGTCGCGGAACCGGACCGGCGTGCCGTCCGAGACCCGGCCGGCGAGGTGGCTCGCGTCCCAGTTCGTGAGGCGGACGCACCCGGCCGACGAGGCGTACCCGATCGTCTCCGGCGCCTTTGTGCCGTGGATGCCGTAGTGCTCCTTCGAGAGCGCCATCCACACCACGCCGACCGCGTTGTTCGGGCCGGGCGGCAGGCGCGCGTCGGGGAGGTCGTCGGGGACGCCGGCGAGGATCGACGGCTGGTAGTGCCACCACGGGTCGCGCGTGACGCTCGTCACCGTGAACTCGCCCTCGGGCGACGGGTCGTAGCTCGACCCGACCACGACGGGCGCGTGGAACAGGACGTTGCCGTCGGCATCGAGGGCGTGGATGTAGCCGGACTCGCCGAAGATCTCCAGGCTCGCCACGTCGCCGCTGGAGCGGGGCTCGTCCAGGACGTTCGGGACGAGGAGCTCGTCGCCAGCCGACAGCCCGTCGAGGTCGGCGCCGTCGTTGAGCCGCGCGAGGAGCTCGGGCGCGACGTGGAACTCCTCGCCCAGCTTCTCACCCAGCGACTCGTACCCCAGCCTGTCCATCTCGGCCCGCTCGTAGACGTCGCTGGGGATCGTCTTGAACGGCCCCTCCACGTCGTCGGCCGTCAGCTGCCGGGTCGTGGCGAGCTCGGACGGCGAGCCGGCGCGGCGCGCGAGCGCCTCGACCGTAGCCGCGTCGACAATGCCTGTCGTCTTGAGGCCTTCGACCTTCTGGAGCCACGCGACGGCGAGCTCGGTGTTGTCGCCCCAGCGGCCGTCGATCTGGCCCGGCGAGAACCCGGCGCGGTCGAGGAGCACCTGGAGCTTGACCACGCTCGGCCCCTCGACGTCGCCGCCCAGCGGGAGGTAGAGCGGGCCGGACCAGTCGGCCGAGGCCACGTCGTCCAGCGTTTCGGGGTTCGACCGCGCGGCGTCCGCCTGCCCCGTCGTGTCGACGCCGGCCTGCGCACGGCCCCGCCCGACGTACCGCGACGTTTCGAGGTCCGTCGGCACGGTGTCGTCGCCGGTCGTCGTGACGGCGGCGTCCGCCCCGCCCCGCTCGTCGGTCGTGGGCGGGGCGGCCGGGTCGACGTCGGCGCCTCCCGACTGGCAGCCGGCGACGGTCAGGGCGAGCAGGAGGGCGAGGGCGGGGAGGCGCTTCGCGGTCCGGGCGGACGGCGAGGCTAGCAGGGTCTGCGGCATGGGGCGGGGGGAGGTGAGCGGCCGTTGGACGCCCCACCGGCTCCACCGTTCGCCGCCCCGCCCGGAGCCGCGCGTGAGGGGCGGCCCTACGTCAGCGGGCGGGGCGGGGGATCGGCAGAGCAGGCGGCGCCACCCCGCCCTCAGCGGGCGGTGCGGGATCACTTCGCGCGGCGAGGAGGACGGTAAAACCGTCGTGTGGTGGTCCTGTGGAAATACCGCGGCTCCACCGTTAGACCGGCTCTGACAGTTTGCTACGCATCGGTCTCGCGCCGCCCCGCCCTACGAGGTCCCCTCTCCCAGCGGGAGAGGGACACCGCGCAGCGTCGGCGCAGCCAGGGTGAGGGGTCTCGGGCCGGGCGGGGTGGCGAGCGCCTCACCAACTCAGCGATCCCGTATTAGAGGACGGATCGCACCGCCGACTCGAACCGCTTTAGAACGCCCGGTGCGGCGGCGGCTCCAGGCGCGAACCGGGTCCAGTCCAACTGGAAACCGTAGGACGTTCGGAACACGTGGCGGAACTGGCGGAAGGGCTCCAGGTCCGCAAAGAGGTCGTGGTCCAAGACCTGGGGCAACGAGGGAGGGTGATCTGGGCCGAAGAGACTGACGAGGTCTGCGTGGTACCGCTCGCCCTCGGGCAGAGGAACACCGTGGTACTGACAGAGCCGCTTCAGCACGCTCTCGATTCCGTTGTAGAACTGCTGCATGAAGGCTCCGACGACCGTGCTCATGCGGACGCCCGGATCCTCTGACTGCGCCTCGTCCAGCAGGTCCTAGATCTCGCGCACGACGCCGTGCAGGGCGTCGAACTCAAACTCGACCTGTTCGATGAGGCGGTCCCGGTTCACCCGATATGCCCGTCGTATAGGACCCGCCCCGCCCCCTCGATACGACGCGAGAAGGGCGTGGGGGGGTCCAGGGCAACGAGGTCGACGGGAACACCAAGGGTCCGGTCGAGGCGGGCACCGAGTTTGTAGAACGCCCAGCCATGCACGCCCGCAACGGCCAAGTCGAGGTCGCGCGCGTGGGCGGGGTGGTCCACAGCGCTCCCGAACAGGACCACGCGTGTGGCCCCAAAGTCCCGCGCGATGCGGGCGGCGGTGTCGATGTGGTCAGCGGTCACGCTCACCTCATGAGAATACACCTGCGGCGCCACCCCGCCCTCCGCGGGCGGGGCGGGGCGGCTTAGCGGTCCTCCGCCTGCCGCGCGTAGGCGTCCAGGAAGCGCACCGACGCCTCGATCCCCTGGTGGAAGCGGTCGAGCCCGAACCGCTCGTTCGGGCTGTGGATCGCGTCCGAGTCCAGGCCGAACCCCATGAGGACCGTGTCCAGCCCGAGCAGCCGCTTAAAGTCGGCGACGACGGGGATCGACCCGCCCTCGCGCGTAAAGTGCGGCCGCTGCCCGAACACGCCTTCGAGTGCCTCGGCCGCCGCCTGCATCGCCGGCGCCGACGTGTCGACGATCGCGCCGTGGCCGCCGTGGAGGTTGCGGAACGTGAGCCGCATCGTCTCCGGCGCGTGCGTCTCGAAATGGCGCCGCAGCTTCTCCGTGATGTCGTCCGGCGTCTGGTCCGGGACGAGGCGGCACGAGATCTTGGCCGTCGCCTTGGACGGGAGCACGGTCTTGGCGCCCTTGCCCGTGTAGCCGCCCCAGATGCCGTTGACGTCGAGCGTCGGCCGGGCCGTCGTGCCCTCCAAGACGCTGTAGCCGGCCTCCGTCTTCGTCGCCTCGACGCCGGCCTCCTCCTGCCACCGGGCCTCGTCGAACGGGAGCTCGCGGAAGCCGGCCCGCTCCTCGTCCGTCAGCTCGCGGACGTCGTCGTAGAAGCCCTCGACCGTGACGCGGTGGTCGTCGTCGTGGAGGTCGGCGATCATCCGGGCGAGCGCGTTGATCGGGTTTTCCACCCCGCCCCCGTAGACGCCCGAGTGGAGGTCGCGCGCCGGTCCCTCGAGCTCGACCTCGACGTAGGCCAGCCCGCGCAGCCCGTAGGCGATCGACGGGACGCCCGGCGCGAAGAGGGCCGTGTCGCTGACCAGGACCACGTCGGCCGCGAGACGGTCGCGGTTGGCCTCGATAAACGGCGCCAGGTGGACCGACCCGTTTTCCTCCTCGCCCTCGACCATCATCTTGAGGTTGACCGGCAGGCCGTCGCCGGACTGGAGGTACGCCTCGACCGCCTTCACGTGCATGAACGCCTGGCCCTTGTCGTCGGCCGCGCCGCGCGCGACGAGGTCGCCGTCGACCTCGACGGGCTCGAACGGGTCCTGGTCCCACAGCTCGAGCGGGTCCGGCGGCTGGACGTCGTAGTGGCCGTAGACGAGGACGGTCGGCGCGTCGTCGGAGACGTGGTGCTCGGCGTAGACGACGGGGTGGCCCGGGCTCTCGGCCGACCCGGTCTCCAGGACGTCCACGGTCTTGAGCCCGGCGTCGCGGAGCCTCTGGGCGAGCCAGTCGGCGGCCCGCCGCGTCTGGGCGTCGTGCTCGGGGTCGGTCGAGATGGAGGGGATGCGGAGCCAGGCCTTGAGCTCCTCGACAAAGCGGTCGGCGTGGTCGCGGGCGTACTGAAGGGCGGAGTCCATCGGGGGCGGGGTGGGGGAGAGGTCCGTCCCGTACGCCCCGCCCGCGCTGCGGTGCCGCCCCGCCCCGCCCGCGCGGCCTGCGCCGAGGGGCGGGCGGGGCGGTCTGGACGGGCGCCGCCCCGCCCGTGGCCGCCCCGCTCGTCGCCACGGCGTTGCATGCAACGCCGCTACAGGATCTTGCCGCCCGCCGTGGGGCGGGGTGGGCATCTGCCGCTCGCCGCTCGCTACGCGTCGGGGTCCTGGGCGATCTCGATCGTCGCCCGCGTGCCGCGGCCGGGCACCGACTCCAGGTCGAGCCGGCCGCCCAGCAGCTCGAGCCGCCCGCGCACGCTGTAGAGCCCGAACCCGGCCCCATCAAGGAGCGCGGGGTCGAACCCGGCGCCGCCGTCCTCGACCGAGACCGCGATCGTCCCATCGCGGCCGTCGAGCCGGACCCGCGCGCGGTCCGTCCCGGCGTGCTTGACGACGTTGAACAAGAGCTCGCGCACGAGCTCGGTGAGCAGCACGCGGACCTCTCGGCGCCGGACGACGGCCGAGCCCTCGGCGACCACGTCGACGGCCAGCCCGTGCTGGCGCTCGACGTGGTCGCCCAGCCACCGCAGGGCCACGCTGTAGTCCTCGTCGTCGAGGACCGGGGGCGTGAGGTCGAGCGTGAGCGTGCGCGTGGCCTCGATGGACTGCGCGAGCGCGTCGTGCGCCCGGTCGAGGTCGGCCTCGGCCCGGTCGTCCGTCGCCAGGCGCCGGAGGGCCTGGACCGAGAACTGGGCGCCGAACAGGAGCTGCTGGACGTGGTCGTGGAGCAGCGACGAGATCCGCCGGCGCTCGGCCTGCTCGGCCAGCGTGAGCGCGGCGGCCAGCTCGCGGGCCTCGCGGTTGGCCACCTCGAGCGCCGCCGCCTGCTCGGCCAGACGCGCCTGCTGCGCCGCCACCTCGCGCCGGAGCGCGGCCGTCTCGACGGCGGCCCGGGTCGCCTTCCCCAGCGTGCCCGCGTCCATCCGCCCCTTGACGAGGTAGTCGGCCGCCCCGCCCTGCATGGCCTCCACGACAACCTCGGCGTCCTCGACGCCGGTCAGCATCACGACCGGGAGCCCGCGCTCGACGAACCACGGGAGCAGCGTCGGGCCGTCGGCGTCGGGGAGCCGGACATCGAGGAGCACGAGGTCGGGCGGGGTGGCCTCGGCGAGCGCCCGCCCCTCGGCCGCCGTCGACGCCTCGCGCACGGCGTAGGCGCCGTCGAGGAGCCGCCGCACGCGTGCCCGGTCGACCTCGTCGTCGTCGATGAGCAGGACGTCCACCGGGTCCGTCATGGCACGGCCGGGGCGGCGCCGACGTCGGGCGGGAACTCGATGAGCCGCCAGTACACCTTGAGCAGCTTGACGACCTCGAGGAAGTCCGCGCCGGCCCGGCTCTTCAGGATGTACCCGGCTACGTGGTGGTCGTAGGCCGCCACCTTGTCCTCCTCGCGGTCGCTCGTCGTCAGCACGAACACGACCGTCCGCGAGAGCCCAGGATCGGCCCGCAGGGCCTCCAGGAACTCGATCCCGTTCATCCGCGGCATGTTGATGTCGAGGAGCACCACGTGCGGGTGCGGGACCTCGGGCGCGCCGGGATCGCCGCGGAGCGCGGCCAGGGCCTCGACCCCGTCGCGGACGACGACGAACGGGTTGGCGATCCGGTGCTGCCGGAACGCGCGCTGGATGGCCTCGGCGTCGACGTGGTCGTCTTCGACGAGGAGGAGGGTGACGCCGCTGACTTCCACGGTCTAGGGGGCGGGGTGGGGGATGGCCGTGAGCGGCCACGTGAACCGGAACCTAGCACCGCCGCCGTCCGCCGCCTCGACGACGATCCGGCCGCCCCGGCTCTCGACCGTTTTCTTAACGATCGCCAGCCCCATCCCGCTCCCCTCGACCTCGTCGCGCGGGCGGAGCGTCTGGAACAAGCCAAACACGCGGTCCCGGTACTCCGGCGCGATGCCCGGCCCGTCGTCCTCGACCGTGAACTCGGCCCACCCCGCCCCGCCCCCGCCGAGCGTGCGGGCCGAGACCGTGACCCGGCCGTCGGGCCGGTCGTGGTGCTTGATCGCGTTGCCGACGAGGTTGCGGAGCACGAGCGCGAGCGGGGCGCGGGCGGTCCAGACGACGGGGAAGGCGCCTTCGAGACGGACATCGAAGCCCCCGGGCGGGGCCACCAGTTCGACCACGTCGCGCGTGAGCGCGGCCGTGTCGACGGACTCGGGGGCCGCCTCCGACCGCCCCGCCCGGGAGTACCCGAGGAGGCTGTCGAGCAGCCGCTCCATCCGCCCCGCCCGGGCCTGGAGCAGCGCGAGGTGCCGGGCCGACCCCTCCGGGAGCACGTCGCCGGCGTCTTCGGCGATCCACGTCGCCAGGCTGTCGATGGCGCGGATCGGGGCCTTGAGGTCGTGCGAAGCCACGTAGGCAAACTGGTCGAGCTCGGCGTTCGAGCGCGCGAGCTCGGCCGTCCGCTCCTCGACCCGGTCCTCGAGCTCGTCGGCGAGCGCGCGGAGCGCGTCCTCGGCCGCCCGCTTGGCCGTCACGTCCTCGACCACCGAGATCACGTAGTCGATCGCGCCGTCGGGCGCGTAGCTCGGCGCGACGGTCAGGTTGATCCACACCGTGTGGCCGTCGCGGTGGACGTACCGCTTCTCGGTCTGGTAGTGGTCGAGCTCGCCGCGGAGGAGGGCCTCGAACTGCTCCACGTCGGCGCCCAGGTCGTCGGGGTGCGTGATGTCCTGGAACGTGCGGCCGAGGAGCTCCTCCGAGTCGTACCCGACGATCTCCGAGAGCCGGTCGTTGGCCCGGAGCCACGTCCCGTCGAGCCCGACGTGGGCGATCCCGACCGCCGCGTTCTCGAACGTCCCCCGGAACCGGGCCTCGCTCGCGGCCAGCGCCTCGGTCGCCCGGCGGAGCGGGGTGATGTCGGTCGAGATCCCGCCGACCGCGCGGACCGCCCCGCCCGCGTCGCGGAGCGGGAACTTGACCGAGAGGTACGTCCAGGTCTCGCCGTCGACCTCGGTCGCCTCCTCGAACTGGAGCGGCCGGCCGGTCTCGATCACGCGGCGGTCGTTGGCCGCGAACGCCTCGGCGTCGCCGGCCGGCAGCAGGTCCCGGTCCGTCCGCCCGACGACGTCCTCGGACGGGATGCCGAACAGGTCCGACCACGCCTGGTTGACGAGCGTGTACCGGCCCTCCATGTCCTTCATGAAGACGACCGCGTTGGTCGCGTCGAGGAGCGCGCGGAACCGGGCCTCGCTCTCGCGGAGCGCCCGCTGGTCGGCCAGCCGCGCGGTCACGTCGAGCTGGGCCACGGCGCCCCCGACGATGCGGCCGGCCCCGTCGCGGACCGGGGCCGCGCTGTTGAGGACCTGGCGGCGCGGCCCGCCCCCGAACGGGGCGATCTCGACGAGCTCGCCGCGGACCGTCTCGCCGCCGATGAGCGCCCGGGCCATGGCCCACTCGTCGGGGGTGAGGCGGCGGCCGGAGTCGGGCCAGTACCCGACCCACTCGTCGTACGCCTCCCACGTCGGCGTCTCGGGCGGGGCGCCCCAGATCTCGCGGTTGGCGGCGTTGTCGCGGACGATCTGCCCGTCGGCGTCGGCGATGATGACGCCGACGGGGAGCGCGTCGAGGACCGCGCTCAGCTGGGCCTCGCTCGCGCGGAGCGCCCGCTGCGCGCGGGCGCGCTCGACGACGTCCCACGTCTGGTCGGCCACCTCACGGACGAGGGCCACCTCGTCGTCGGTCCACGCCCGCGGCTCGGCGTGGCTCGCGTAGAGCCCGGCCACCCACCGCCCCGCCCGGAGGACGGGCGCCCCGATCCCCGACCGCACGCCGTCCTCCAGGAACACGGAGTCCGCCGTGAGCGGGTCGGCCTCCACGTCGGCGACGCCCAGCGCCTCGCCTTCGCGGACGCGGGCGAGGTAGCCCGCGCCCAGCCCGGCGGCCGGGTACGAGCCGGCGAGGGGCGCGAGCGTCCCGTCGCTCCACGCCGCGCCGGCGACGAGGTCGATCGTGTCGTCGTCGGACACGGCGAAGAACCCGGCGCGGTGGGCGCCGAGGTGCCGGCCGACGGCCTCGGCCGCCGCGGCCAGGATGGCCTCGGGGTCGCCCACGCCGCGCTGCCGCTGGAGGAGGTCGAGGAGCAGCGCCTTCCGCTCCTCGCCCTGCCGGCGTGCGCGGGCCGCCTCGCGCTCCGCCGTCGCGTCCCACGCCACGCCCACGAGCCGCCCCGCCCCGCCCTCGCCGACCACCTCGCCGACCACGCGGACCCACCGCACGCCGTCGGGGCGCCGCACGCGGTACTCCTCGTCCAGGCGGCCGCCGCTCTCGGCCACGGCCCGGTACGCCGCCCGCATCCGGGCCAGATCATCGGGGGGAACGATCTCCTCCAACTCATCCACGGTCGTCAGGGCGGGGCGGGGCGGGAGCCCGTGCGTCGCGCGGACCTGGGCGTCCTGGCGGACCGGGCCGCCGTCGAGGTCGCGCTCCCACCGGCTCATGTGCGCCGCGTCGAGGGCGATCTGGAGCTCGGCCGCCGTCCGCGCCGCCTCCGCCGCCTCGCGCCGCTGGTCGGTCACGTCGACGACGGCCCCGACGATCCGCCCCGCCCGGCCGTCGGCGCCGGCCACGGCGGCCCCTCGGGAGTGGAGGTGCCGGACGTCGCCGTCGGCGTGGACGACGCGGAACTCGGCCTCGTACCCGCCGCCGGACGCGGCGGCCGCCTCGATCGCGCTGCGGACGGTGGCCGCGTCGTCGGGCTGGACGCGGTCGAGGTAGGCGGCCAGCGGGTGCGGCCCCCGCGCCGGGTCGAGCCCGAACAGCAGGTCGGTCCCCCCGTTCGCGCGGACCGTCCGCGCCTGGGTGTCGAGGTCCCACGTCCCCGCCAGCCCGGCCATCATGGCGATCTGGAGCCGCCGGACGAGGGCCGTCTCGGTCACGTCGCGGCCTTCGAGCAGGAGGAGCCCGGCCTCTCCGAGCGCCGGCTTGAGCGTCACGTCGAGCACGCGCTCGCGGCCCTCGGCGTCCCACGCCGTCTCCTCGTAGCGGACCGTCTCGCCGGCGGCCGCTCGGGCGACGGCGTCGCGGTGGCGCCGCTCCGTCCCGGCGGGGAGCGAGAGCACGTCCCACAGCGGCCGGCCGACGACGCTCTGGCGCCGAACTCCGGCAAAGCGGAGGGCCGTCTTGTTCGCCTCGACGACGGTGCCGTCGACGGCGAGCAGCCCGGTCAGCTGCGAGACGCCGTCGAACAGGGACCGGAACAGGACCTCGCTATGGCGCTGCGCCTCCTGGTGGCGCTCCCCACGCTCCTGCACGGTGGCCCGCGCGGCGATCACGTCCGCGGCGGCGCCGGCGAGGTCCTCGACCAAGCCCACGTCGGCAGCCGTCCACGCCCGGGGCTCGGCGCTGTAGACGGCGAGCACCCCCACGACCGCCCCGCCCGCGTCCCGGATCGGAGCGCCGAGGTAGGCGCGGACGCCGCCGTCGCGGACCGGAGGGAGGTCGCGGCAGGCGGGGTCCGTCGTCGTGTCGGAGACGGCGAGGGGCGTCCCCCGTGCGACCGTCTGCTGGCAGATCGTGTCGACGACCGCCTCCACGTCGATGTCCGCCCCGTCGTGGCCCTTGACGATCAGGCGCTGGGCGCCGAGCAGCGAGGCCATCGCGGACGCGCCGCCGAGGGCACCCCGCGCCACGCGCGCGAGCCGGTCGAGGGCGGGGTCGGTCCCCGGCTCGAACAGGCCCGTCGCGGCGAGCGCCGCGAGCCGGTCGGCGTCGGCGAGCGGGTCGGCGGCGACCGGGGCCGCGTAGGGGGCGGGCGGGGCGGGGGGGGACGGCCGGTCGGTCGGCATGGCGAGGGCTCCAGGCGGTCAGGAAGCTAGCGGCCGCCCCGCCCAAGAACGGCGGGCGGGGAGGTGCCCTACGCGGCCTCGACCGCGAACGGGGCTACGGCCTCCTCGGCGGGGCGGGCGTCGGGGAACCACCCGAGCAGCCGGCGGACCACGTCGTCGAGGAGGGCGTCGGGGCACGAGGCGCCGGCGGTCAGGAGCACGTCGAGCGGGCGCCCACCGCCCCGCCCCGCCCCGCCCTCGGCGGCGAGCGGGAGCCAGTCGCGCGTCTCCCGGGTCTGCTTGGTGCGCCAGTCGAAGTGGCGGATAAGCCGCGGGCTCACCAACTCGTCGGCGTCGCGGACGAAGAACGTCGGCAGGCCGGCGTCCTCGCACAGCTCGACGAGGTGCGACGTGTTCGACGAGTTGTACCCACCGACGACGATCGCGAGGTCGGCGCCGTCGGCGATAAGGGCCGTCGTGGCGTCCTGGTTCTCCTTGGTCGCGTAGCACAGCGTGTCCGACGTGTCGGCGAACGCGTCGTCGCTGCCGTCGCGGGCGACGATGGCCTGCCGCAGGCGCTCGGCGATCGCGGCCGTCTCGGTCGCCAGCATCGTCGTCTGGTTGACGACGCCGAGGCGGGCGAGGTCGCGGGCGGGGTTGAACCCGTCCGAGGTCCGCCCGGCAAAGCGCTCGGCGAAAAAGGCCGCGTCGCGGCGGCCCTCGACGACGGCGGCCAGGTCCTCGGCCTCGGCCTCGTCGCGGACGACGACGACCGGGGCCTGGGCGGCGGCGCGGCTGAACGTGGCCTGCGTCTCCTCGTGGTTCCGCTTGCCGTGGACCACGACCGTGTAGTCGCGCTCGCCGATGTGCGCGCTCTTTTTCCACACGCGGACGACGAACGGGCACGTCGTGTCGTAGGCGAGCGGGTCCACGCCCTGCACCGCGAGCGCGTCCATGACGTCGGTCGGGGCGCCGAAGGCCGGGATGATGACGAGGTCGTCCGGCCCGAGCTCGTCGAACGGGATAAGCTGCTCGCCGGTCGTCGTCCGCAGGAACCGGACGCCCCGGGCCTGCAGGTCCTCGTTGACGTGGGGGTTGTGGATCATCTCGGACAGCAGGAACACGCGCCCGGCTGCGGCCTTCTCGGGATGCTCGTCGAGCGCCCGGTACGCGATCTCAATCGCGTTCTCGACCCCGAAGCAGAACCCGAAGTGCCGGGCCAGCTTGACGCGGAGCGGCCCGAAGTCGAGCACGCTGGGTGAGAGGTCGCGCTTGCGCGGGTCGGCCGCCCGCCGCGCCGCCTTCACGCGGCTGACGACGGGGCTGCGGTAAAAGTCGGGGACGTCGAACTGGCGGGCCATCCGGTAGCGGGCGGGGTCGGCAAAGTACCCGGCCCAACGGCCCCACCCCGCCCGAGGGTCTGCGCGCGGGCGGGGCGGGGCGGGCTCCGCAGAGAATTGGCGGCGCGGGCGGGCGTGCAGAACGCGCCACCCCGCCCCTACGCGGTGCGGGCGGGGCGGTCTCGGCGTGTCCCACCCCGCCCGCGCCCAGGGCGGGGCGGGGCGGTCTCAACACGCCCAGCCCGTGCCGTGGGCGGGGTGGGTGCCGCCCTGCCCGGACGCTGCGGCCCGACGGCGTTGCATACAACGCCGCTACGGCGACCGCCCCGCCCGTGGCGTGGGCGGGGCGGTGACCTCCGCTGCCCTACGCCTTCTCCGCCAGCCGCCCCGCCCACTCGCGGCGCCACGCGGGGAACCGGCCCTCCAGGATCGCCGCGCGCATCTCGCGCATGGTCCAGAGGTAGAGCCCGACGTTCTGGGCGCTCGCGATCTCCATGAACAGGGGCTCCTTGGCCAGCGTGAGGTGGCGGAGGTACGCCTTCGAGAACGTCCGGCTGTGGTAGCCGTCGAGGCCGGCGTCGACGGCCTCCGCCGACTCGGCCCACCGGGCGTTCTTGATGTTGACGAGCCCGGCCGTCGTGAAGAGCGAGCCCGTCCGCGCGTTTCGCGTCGGCATCACGCAGTCGAAGAGGTCGACGCCGCGGGCCACGTTCTCGATCAGGTTCTGGGGCGTCCCGACGCCCATGAGGTAGCGCGGGCGGCTCTGGGGGAGCACCTCGTTGGTCACCTCGACCATGTCGTACATGACCGGCGCGGCCTCGCCCACCGAGAGCCCGCCGATGGCGTAGCCCTCGGCGTCGAGGTCGAGCAGCGCCTCGGCGCTCTCGCGGCGGACGTCGGCGTAGACGGCGCCCTGGACGATGGGGAAAAGCGCCTGGTGGTGCCCGTAGTGCGGGGCGGTCGCCCGGGCGTGCGCGAACGCCCGCCCCGCCCAGCGGACCGTCCGGGCGTTCGCGCGCCGGGCCTCGGCGCGGTCGACGGTCGCCGGCGTGAGCTCGTCGAGCACCATCATCACGTCGGACCCGATGTCGCGCTGCGCGTCGACGACGGTCTCGGGCGAGAAGAACAGCTTGTCGCCGGTGAGGTGGCTGCGGAACGTGACGCCGTCCTCGCTCACGTCGCGGCGGCCGGCGAGCGAGAACACCTGGAAGCCGCCCGAGTCGGTCAGGATCGGCCCGTCCCACGCCATAAAGCGGTGGAGCCCGCCGAGGGCGCGGAGCGTCTCGCGGCCGGGCCGCAGCGCGAGGTGGTACGTGTTGCCGAGCAGGATCTGCGTGCCCAGCTCGCGGAGCGTCCGCGGGGCGAGCGCCTTCACGCTGCCCACGGTCCCGACCGGCATGAACCGGGGCGTCTCGACCGTCCCGTGGTCGGTGTGGAGGAGGCCGGCGCGGGCGCCGGTGTCGGGGCACGTGGCCTGGAGCTCGAACGTGAGGGGCACGGAAGCAGGCCCCAAGGCGGGGCGGGGTGGACGCCGAGGGTACGGCCCCGACAGCCCCGCCCCCGGCAAGGCCGCGCGAAACACGCCGCCCCGCCCGCGCACGGCGGGGCGTCTGGGCGGGGCGGTCGTCTGCGTGACCCGCATTCAAACCGGGCGGGGCGGGGTGGGAGGAGTCCCCCTCCTGGTCAGGAGGGGACAGGGGTGGTGGACGGGCAGGCACGGCGCTCCGACGGCCTAACACGGGTTCGTCTGGCATTCGCCGTCCGCCCCGCCCGAACGCCCCTCACCCTGTCCCTCTCCCACGGGGAGAGGGAACCCCAAAGGGCGGGGCGGTGCACGGCGAGTCGCCCGAGCCCGGGCGCCCCAGAGCCGACACCGCCCCCACCCCGCCCCAAGCGGGCGGGGCGGCCTACTCCGAGCGGAGCACGGCCAGCGGCGGCTGCCGCAGCGCCCCCCGGCTGCCCAAGAGCCCGACCGCGACCGTCAGGAGCGGGACCACGACGAGCGCCCACCCGAGCCACGTGAGGTCCGGCCGGAACGGGATCTCGAACACGAACGCGGCCAGCCCCCACGCCCCAGCGAGCGCCAGGACGCCGCCCGTGAGCGCGGCGAGCACGCCAAGCAGCGCGTACTCGGCGACCAGGATGCGGCGGACCTGCGCGCGGCTGGCCCCCAGCGTCCGCAGCATGACCACCTCGCGCGTCCGCTGCCCGAGCGCCACGCGGACGGCGCCGGCGAGGACCACGAGCCCGGTCGCGACCGCGAACAGCGCCATGAACCGGAGCACGAACGCCACGCGCGCGAGGACCCGGTCGATCAGCGACAGCACCAGCTGCACGTCGACGGCCGACACGTTCGGGAACGCCTCGACGGCCGCCGACTGGACGCGCGCGCTCCGCTCCGGTGAGCCCGCCCGCGTGAGCACGATCGCCGTCTGCGGCGCCGCGTCGAGCGGGCCGGCGGCGAAGACGGCGAAAAAGTTGGGCTGTACCTGCGCCCAGTCTACGTCGCGCAGGCTCGTCACCACGCTCTCGACGTCCGCCCCGCCCACGCTCCACGTGATCCGGCTGCCCACGCCGACGTCTAGGTCGGCGGCCAGCTCGGCCTCGATCGAGACCGGGACGACGTCGGCGTCCTCGGGCGCCGTGCCCTCGAAGGCGCCGGCGACGACGGTCTCGGTCGGGACCGTGTGCGTCCGGTACGTCGAGCGGTACTCGCGCGTGAGCGTCCACCGCTCCGGCCCGCCCTCGGTCCCCGCGAACGAGTCGTCGGCCGTCTCCAGGAGCGTGTCGACGGGGACCCCGTCGACCGCCGCGATCCGCATCTGGACGAGCGGGACCTCCTGGATCACCGGGAGCCCCTGCGACTCGACGAGCGCGCGGAGGCTGTCGCGCTGCGACGGCTGCACGTCGAACAGGATGACGTCGGGGCTCCGGTCGTCGCCGGTCGGGACCGCCACCTGCTCCAGGATCGACCGCTGCACGAGCGCCAGCGCGAGGACCAGGAACACGCCCAGCCCCATCGTGAGCAGCAGCACGAGCGTCTGGTTGCCCGGCGTGTACAGGTTCGCGAGCCCCTGGCGCCACGCGTACGGGAGCCCGGGCCGGACGACGCGCCGGAGCACGCCGCGGACGGCCACGGCCGCGAGCGCGAGGAGCGCGAACACGGCGGCCGTCCCGCCCACGAACGCCGCCGCCCCGCCCCACGACTGCGTCTGGAGGTAGGCGAACCCGCCCACGGCCGCGACCAAGAGCGCCACGAGCAGCCACCGGAGCGGGTCTACGCCGCCCGCGCGGGCGTCGGCCCGGAGCGCCCGGAGCGGCGGCACGCGGCGGACGCCGACGAGCGGGAGGAGCGCGAACAGGAGCGCCGTCACGAGCCCCACGCCCAGTCCCTCGACGAGCGCCCGCGGCACGACGTCGTTCTGCACGTCGACGGGCAAGAACCCCTGGAGCACGAGCGGGAGCAGCCGCTGCACGCCGACGCCCAGCGTCGCCCCGAGCACGGCCCCGACCAGCCCCAGCGCGAGCGCCTGGAGCGCGTACACGGCGAGCACGCGGCCCGACGACACGCCGAGGCACCGGAGCGTGGCGACGGTCTCGGCCTTTTCGCCCACGTACACGCTCACCGACGACGCCACGCCGATTCCGCCGAGCAGGAGCGCCACGAACCCGACGAGCGACAGGAACCGCGTGAGGTACCCCGACGCCTCGGTGATCTCCTGCTGCTCCTCGCCCGCCGTCTCGTAGCGGACCTCGTAGTCGTCCAGCCGCGAGGCGACGCCCGGCGTGGCCGCCTCGGCGTCGGGGAACCGGAACCCGACCGCGTAGCGCGCGCGGCTCCCGAACCCGAGCAGCGTCGAGTCGACCTCGGCGAGCGGGAGGTACACGCGCGGGCCGACGAGGCTCGCGATCTCGGCCTGCCCCGGCACGCCGTCCACGCGCCCGACGATGGGGTAGGCCCGCCCGCCGACCTGGACCGAGTCGCCGACGGCGGCGTCCATCTGGAGCAGGAGCGTGGCGTCGACGAGCGCCCCGCCGCCCCGCCCGATCCGCTCGGCCGCCGCCGCGGGCGTCGTCTGGACCTCGCCGTAGAGCGGGTACGGCCCATCGAGCGCGCGGACCTGGGCCAGCCGCGCGCGGCCCTCCCCGCCCGCCGACGCCGGGAACCGGGCCATCGACGGGAACGACACCTCGCGGACGACGGTGGCGCCGGTCTCGGCTTCGAGCGAGTCGAGCAGCGCCGCCGTCGAGTCCGGGAACGCCGCGCTCCGCCGGACCTCCAGGTCGGACCCGAACACCTCCTTCGACTGCTCGGCCACGGCCCGCTCCAGGTTGATCCCGAACGAGCGGATGGCCACGAGCGCGGCCACGCCGAGCGCCATCGCGGAGACGTAGAGCACGAGCCGGCGCCGCATCCCGCGGCTGTCCTGCCAGGCGAATCGAAACGGAGAGAGGGCCACGCAGTCGGTGGGTCAGTGGGTCAGGACGATCGGTCGGTCAGTGCGTGCCCCGCCCCGCCCTCGCAGTTGGGCGGAGCGAGGAGGGGCAGGGCGGGACCACCCCGCCCGACGGGTTCCCCCCCGCCTCACGCGACGCGGGCGGGGCGAACGTCGGGGGCGGGGCGGGCCGTGTCTTCGACGACGTGGCCGCCCCGGAGGCTCACGGTCCGCTCGCAGCGCGCGGCCAGCTCGGGGTCGTGGGTGACGACGACGAGGGCGGTTCCGGCCTCGCGGTTGAGGTCGAACAGGAGGGCCTCGACGCGGGCGCCCGTCTCGGCGTCGAGGTTGCCGGTCGGCTCGTCGGCGAAGAGGAGGGCGGGGCGGCCGGCGAAGGCGCGCGCGAGCGCCACGCGCTGCTGCTCGCCGCCCGACAGCTGCGACGGGTAGTGGCCGGCCCGGTTGGCCAGGCCCACGCGGTCGAGGAGGTCGCGGGCCGTCGCCGCCGCCCCGCCCTCGCCGCGGAGCTCGAGCGGGACGGCCACGTTCTCGGCCGCGGTCAGCGTGGGGAGCAGGCGGAAGCCCTGGAACACGAACCCGACCGACCGCGAGCGGAGCGCGGCGCGGGCGTCCTCGTCGAGCGGCCCGAGGTCGGTGCCCACGAGCCGGACGGTCCCGCGCGTGGGCCGGTCGAGCCCGGCGGCCAGCCCGAGCAGCGTCGTCTTCCCGCTCCCCGACGGCCCGACGATGGCGCACGTGGCGCCGGCGGCCACGTCGAACGAGACGCCGTCGAGGACCGTCAACGGACGGCCGCCGCTCGTGAACGTCTTGGTAAGGTCGCGGACGGAGAGGACGGGGCCTTCCACGGCAAGAGAGGGCGGGGTGGGGGGAGCGCCGGGCGGGGCGGCGAGGAGCCGACGCAACGCGCGCGGCCCGTCCGTACGGTGCCCTGCGCGCCGAGTTCACCGCCCCGCCCGTGGAGAACGGAGGAGAAGAGGTCGGGGAGGAGAAGAAGGGCAGAGCGTTTCCCGGCCGCCCCACCCGGGTCGGGTCCCGCCCCGCCCGGACTCCGCCTCTCCTCCTCTCTTCTTCCTCTCGTCCCCTCCTCTTCTCCTCCCGCCCCGCCCGCCCGCCGCGCACGGCGGAACCGGCCCGGCCCGTTCGGGTGGACTCCGAAACTCCCTCCGCATGGTCCTCCGCCCCGCCCTCGCCGCCCTCGTCGTCCTGGCCGCCGCCGGTTGCCAGGACGACGCGCCTACGCGCGCCATCGACGCGCCCGCCCCGCCCGGCGCGACCGCGACGCCGCCCTCGCGGACCACGCCCGACGTCCCCCTCGCCGGCGTCCGTGCCGACTCCGACACCGTGACCGTCCTGTTCTACGGCGACAGCCTGACCGCCGGCTACGGGCTCGCGCGCCCCGACGAGGACGCCTATCCGGCCCTCGTGGGCGCCCAACTCGCCGAGGCCGGCGTGCCCGTCCGCGTCGTCAACGCGGGCAACAGCGGGGAGACCTCGGCCGGCGGGCTCGGCCGCATCGAGTGGACGCTCCGCCAGACGACGCCGGACGTGTTCGTGCTCGCGCTCGGGGCCAACGACGGGCTCCGCGGGATCGACCCGGAGGCCATGCGCGACAACCTCGAAGGCATCCTCGACCACGTCCGCGAGGCGGCTCCGGGCGCCCGCGTCGTGGTCGCCGGCATGGAGGCGCTCCCGAACATGGGCGCCGACTACGCCGACCGCTTCCGGGCCGTCTTCCCCGACGTCGCCGAGCAGTACGACGCCGCGTTCGTCCCCTTCCTCCTCGACGGCGTGGCCGGCGTCCCGCGCCTCAACCAGGCCGACGGCGTCCACCCGACGCCCGAGGGCCAGCGGATCATCGCGCGGACGGTCGGCGAGACGGTCGTCCCGCTCGCGCAGGCCGAGTACGACGAGGCAGGCTAGCGCCCCTGGCCTCTCCTGCTCCAGAAGAGGGGCGTCTCGGCCGACGACAGCGTCCGCCCCGCCCGGCAGGAGCCGCATGGCAGAGCCGTAGGGGCGGGGTGGCCGCCACGCCGCGGGAAATCGCCCCGCCCTTGACTCGGAGGCGGGGCGGCCGATACCGGGCCTCCACCGCCCCGCCCCGCCCGTGACCACCAGGTTCTTCGTCGTCGACGACGACCGGCACTACGCCCGCCTCCTCTCGTACCGGATCGACAAGGCCAAGGACCACGAGGTCCACGTGTTCCACTCGGGCGAGGACGCGCTCGACGCGCTCGACCGGGTCCGCCCGGACCTCGTGCTCCTCGACATCATGATGCCCGGGCTGGGCGGCATGGAGACGCTCCGCCGGCTCCAGCTGTTCGAGCCCGACCTGCCCGTCGTCATGATCTCGGCGCAGGGGACGGCCGACGTGGCCGTCGAGGCCATGAAGGGCGGGGCGACGGACTACATCACGAAGGGCCAGGACGACCTCGTCAAGCTCGACACAGTCGTCAAGCGGCTGAAGGACCGCGTGCGGCTGGCCCGCGAGGTCGAGCAGCTCCGCGCCGAGGTCGCCAAAAAGTATGGGATGGAGGAGATCGTCGGCGACAGCCCGGCGATGGAGCGCGTCTACCAGCTCGTGCAGAAGACGCTCCGCGGCAACCTAACGGTCGCCGTTCAGGGCGAATCGGGGACCGGCAAGGAGCTCGTCGCCCGGGCCATCCACTTTAACGCCGACCCGCTCCCGGGCAAGCCCGAGCGCGGCCCGTTCGTCGTCGTGAACTCGGCGGCGATCCCGGCCGAGCTCATGGAGAGCGAGTTTTTCGGCCACGAAAAAGGCTCGTTCACGGGCGCCCATGCCCGCCACATCGGCAAGTTCGAGCAGGCCGACGGCGGGACGCTCTTTCTCGACGAGGTGGGCGAGCTCGACCTCGGGCTCCAGGCCAAGCTGCTCCGCGCGCTCCAGAACCGCGAGATCACGCGCGTGGGCGGGGCGGGCACCATCACGTTCGAGTGCCGCGTGATCTCGGCGACCAACAAGGACGTGCTCGAGATGGTCCGCAAGGGGACGTTCCGGGAGGACCTCTACTACCGGCTCTTCCAGTTCCCGATCGCCCTCCCGCCGCTCCGCGCGCGCGGCAACGACGTGCTGCTCCTGGCCCAGGGCTTCCTCGAGGACTACGTCGAGGCGTACCCGCGGTTTAAGGGGAAGCGGCTGAGCGGGGCGGCCGTCCGCGCGATCCTGGACTACGGGTGGCCGGGCAACGTGCGCGAGCTGAAGTCGACCGTCGAGCGGGCCGTGCTCATCGCCGACGGCGACGAGATCGAGGAGGAAGACCTGCTCATCAACGGCCCCAACGCGATCCGTCCGTGGGCCGAGCGCGCCGGGGCTGCGCCGGTCGCCGCCCCGCCCGCGCCCGCCGCCCCGCCCGCGGTTCCGTCTCCCGCCCCGGCGCCCGCCGAGCCGGCCGCCCCGCCCGCGCCCTCCGGCGACGGCCAGGGCGGGCCGGGCGACTTCCCCCCGCTCGCCGGGTTCGCCACCCCGCCCCCGGCCGAGGTGTACGGGCGGGGCGGGGCGGAACAGGGCGTGCCGCAGGCGCACTCGTCAGCCACGCCGCAGGACGCGCCGCAGGCGCAACCCGGGGGCGGGGTGGACGGTATAGCGGCCCTGGCGCCGGACGACCTCATCGTCCCGCTCGACGACCTCAAGCGCCAGGCGGTCGAGCGGGCCTTCGCGATCTGCGAGGGGAACGTCGAGCGGGCGGCCGGCGAGCTCGGCATCGGCCGGGCGACGCTCTACCGGCTCCTCAAGAAGTACGACATTTCGACCGAATAGTGCGTGTTGCGCGTCTCGTGCTGCGTAGCGCACCTCGACCCTACGCAACACGAAACAGCACCCATGCGCCTGACCGACTACGATCGCACCGTCCTCCGCGAGATCGACCGCTGGGAGCGGGGCGAGACGTTCCTCCAGCAGGCGCTCGGGTTCGCCATGCGGCCGGTCGACTGGGCGTTCGACCAGTTCGTGCCGGAGGCCGTGGTCGACGCGCTCACGGACGCGCTGACGAAGGCGCTCGCGGCCCTCAACGACGCCAGCGCCTGGACCTACGACGAGGCCGAGGTTCTGGAGAAGGCGCGCGCGGTCGGGATCGAAGCCGAGTCCGTCGAGGACTTGCGCGACGAGCCGCTCGACCGGCTCGACGCGCTGGCCCGGTCGTTCACGTCGCAGAACGCGGTTCTCGCCGCGCTCTCCGGGGGCGGGGCGGGCCTGGGCGGCGGCCTGCTGCTGGCGGCCGACGTGCCGGTCCTGTTCACGGTCAACTTCCGCCTGATCCAGCAGGTCGCGGCGGCTTATGGGTTCCCGCTGAAGGGGCCGGGCTACCTGCCGCTCGTCGTCGGCATCTTCAACGTGGCGGCGTCCGGGAGCCGCGAGGCGAAGTCCGACGTGCGCCGCGAGCTGGCCGTGGCCGCGGCGTCGGTCGACGGCGGCGGCTACCGCGGGCGCCGCGCCGACGGGACACTCCGCGAGCAGCTCGGGCACGTCCCCCGCGAGATCGCCAAGAACCTGGGCGCGCAGAAGCTGGCCCAGACGATCCCGATCGCGGGCGCGGCGGTCGGGGCGGGCGTGAACTACTGGTTCACCGACCAGACGGCGCAGGCGGCGGCCATGCTCAGCCGGGCGCTGTACCTGGAGCGGAAGGAGCGGCTGTAGACCGGGGGCAGGACAGCCGCCCCGCCCCCGTTGGTCCCAACATCGAACGCACCGCTGGTGCCACGGGCGAACCGCGCCCAGACCGCCGCCCCGCCCGTACGGGCGACCGCCGGTCGCCCCTACGACGGCCACCCCGCCCACGTGCCACGGCTCGGCCAGTGTGCCCGACGGCGTTGCATGCAACGCCGCTACGACGGCTGCCCCGGCGCGGGCAGGGTGGTGCATCTTCTGCCCACTATGTTCGGCCACGTTCCCGGCGTCTCCATCGGCGACCTATTCCCTGACCGCGTCGCGCTCGCCGTCGCCGGCGTCCACCGCCCGCGGCGGGCCGGCATCTGCGGGCGCGCGGCCGAGGGCGCCGAGTCCGTCATCCTCAACTGCGCGTTCGTCGACGACGAGGACCGCGGCGACATCGTCCTCTACACCGGCTCCGGCGCGCGCCACCCGAAGACGGGCCGCCAGATCGGGGACCAGACGCTGACGCGCTCGAACCTCGCGCTCGCCCAGAGCGCCCGCCGCGGCCTCCCCGTGCGCGTGAGCCGCGGGGCGGGGCGGCGCGTCTGGGACCCGCCCGCTGAGGGCTACCGCTACGACGGCCTCTACCGCGTGACGGACTACCACCCCGCCACGGGCGAGGACGGCTACCGGATCTGGCGCTTCCGCCTGGAGGCCGTCGCCGGCGAGAGCCGGGCGGCGCCCTGACCTCCCCGTCCGGAGGCCGGCCCACCCCGCCCGCGCACGCGGCGAGAGCGCCCTGATCGCCCCGCCCTCGCTGACCGGGCGGGCCGCCCCGCCCAGGGCGGCGGCCGGTCGCCCCTACCGATAGCGTGCGAGGGCCGCGGCCTCGTCGGCGGGCGGGGCGGGGTGGAACGCCTCGCGCGCCGCCTGCTCGGCCAGCCACGCCGGCACGTCGTCGCGCTTGCGGAGGGCGCGGTCGGACTTGGAGGCGACGTGCCCGTAGATCTTCCGCTCCGACGACCACAGCTTCGCGTCGCCGAAGCCCCAGCGGATGCCGCCGTAGGTCGAGGCGTCGCGGCCGTCGAGGCTGAAGCGGTCGTTGAGCCAGCACGCCGTGGCGAAGGTGTCCTGCGGCGTCTCGCGCCATTTCAGGATCTGCTTGACCCAGTACATCCTGAGGTTGTTGTTCATCCAGCCGTCCAGCAAAAACTGCTTCTGGGCCGCGTTCCACGTTTCGTCGTCCGTCTCGCCGCGCGCGAGCTCGTCGAGCGAGTAGAGGGCGGGGCGGGGGTCCGAGGCGTGGGCCTCCAGCGTCTCGCGGGCGTCGGCGGGCAGGCCGGACCACCCCGCCCAGTCGGGCTCCCAGCGGCAGCGGTGGTGATAGACTTCGCGCCACGTCAGCGTCTCGTCCAAGAACTTCCACCGGGCGGCGGGGTGGACGTCGCCGGCGGCCTCGGCGTCGAGCACGGCGCGGGCCACCTCGCGCGGCGAGAGCACGCCAAAGTGCATCCAGGGCGAGATCGCCGCCGTCGCGTCGTCCAGCGCCGGGTTGTTGCGCGTCCACTTGTAGCGGGGGACCACGTGCTCGACAGCGTGGCGCAGCCGGTCGAGCGCGGCCGAGCGCCGCCCCGCCCAGCCCGGCGCCGGGGGCACGGTCATGTCGACGCCGCACGCGGCGATGATCGCGTCGAGATCGCTGTCCAGCGGCTCGTGCTCCACGTCGAGGTCGCCGTCGAAGGGCGGGGCGGCGGGCTCCTGGCGGAGGTCGGTGTCCAGGTGCTCGTCGCGGAGCGGGGTGTGCGCGGCGCGGAACGCCTTGGTCGTCGTGAGCGGCGCCTCGAACGCGTTCATGGGGACCGCGCAGCAGGCGTCGACGGCGAGGACAGCCCGGTCGAGCCGCTCGGCCAGACGGTCCGCGTACTCGCGTGTCACGAACGTGGGCACGTCGTCCACGACGACGGCCGCGGCCCGCTCGGCAAGGCGCGCGGCGACGTCCACCGACGCCGCCCCGGCGGTTTGCGCCCCGGCGGTTTGCGCCCCGGCGGTCTGCGCCCCGGCCGCGCGGCGGACGTAGCGGACGAACCGGAGCCCGCGCGCCTCCACCCCGCCCTCCAGCTCCTGGCTCGCCTCCAGGATGAATCGGTGGAGCCGGTGCGAGGCGTACGGGTAGGTGTTGTCGAGCGTGTGGAGCACGACGACCGGGAGCCCGCGGTCGTTGCCCAGCGCGACGGCCGCGTCGATCGCCGGGTTCTCGTCGGCGCGGAGCGCCTGCATAAGCCAGCACAGGACGTAGTCGCGTCCGCGCGAGATGATGTAGCGGTCGGTGAGTTTCCGCGTGCGGAGGTCGAGGGCAGACTGTGCGGTCACGGGCAGAGGGAGGTGGCCGCCCCGCCCTGACACTCGGCGGGGTCGGCGAGTGCCGCCGCGAGGGCGGGGGAGGCGCTCAACCGGACGTCGTTCTGGGTCCACCAGGGGGCGCGGCGCATGGGGGCGGGGCGGGTGCCCGGCGCGTACGCCGCCCCGCCCGAGGCAGGTTCGGGGCCGCCCCGCCCCAGGAGGCCCCTGACAACGACGAGCGCCGCCCCCGGTGGAGGGCGGCGCTCGGAGCGGCCGGGTAGGGTGGGGCGGGGCGGTTACTCCCCGAACGCCTCCGCGTACTCGCCGTAGCCCTCGGCGCGGAGCCGGCTCGCGGGGACGAACCTCAGGGCCGCCGAGTTCATGCAGTACCGCAAGCCGGTCGGCCGGGGGCCGTCGCGGAAGACGTGGCCCAGGTGCGAGTCGGCGCGGGCCGAGCGGACTTCGGTCCGCGTCATGCCCGCCGAGCGGTCCGCGACCTTCTTGACGGCGCCGTTCGTGATCGGGCGCACGAAGCTGGGCCAGCCGGTCCCGCTCTTGAACTTGTCCTGGGACGAGAACAGCGGCTCGCCCGAGACCACGTCGACGTAGATCCCCGGCCGCTCGTTGTCCCAGTAGGCGTTGCGGAAGGCGGGCTCCGTCCCGTCCTGCTGCGTCACGCGGTACTGCACGGGCGTCAGCCGCTCGCGGAGCTCGGCGTCGGACTGGGCGTGCGCGAGCGGGGCGGCGAGTGCGGCGAGGAGGAGGAGGGCGGGGAGGCGGGGCATGTCGGGGCGGGGAGGCGCGGGCGGGGCGGGAGCGGGGAGGCCACACGGACCGCCCCGCCCTCCGCCCTACTCGAAGAGGTCGGCGTACTCGCCGTAGCCCTCGGCGTCGAGCTGGTCGGCCGGGACGAAGCGGAGGGCGGCCGAGTTGAGGCAGTACCGCAGCCCGGTGGGCTCGGGGCCGTCGGTGAACACGTGGCCGAGGTGCGAGTCCGACGACGGCGAGCGGACCTCGGTCCGCGTCATGAGCAGCGAGTGGTCGGGCTGCGTCGTGACGGCGTCCTCGCTCAGCGGCTCCCAGAAGCTGGGCCAGCCGGTCCCGCTCTCGTACTTCGTCGTCGAGGCGAACAGCGGCGTCCCGTCGACAACGTCGACGTAGAGGCCGGGCGCCTTGTTGTCCCAGTAGGCATTCGCGAACGGGGGCTCGGTGCCGTCCTGCTGCGTCACGTAGTACTGCATCCGCGTGAGCCGGTCCTGGAGCGCGGCGTCGTCGGAGCCGGCTGCGGCGGGGGCGGGGCGGAGAACGGCGAAGCCGACCGCGGCGAGAACGGCGAGCCCGGCGAGGGCGAGGAGGATCTTGTTCATGGGTCTGTCGGGTGGAGACGGACCACCCCGCCCACAGCGGGGCGGGGCGGCGGGCTAGAGCGCGGGTCCGAGGCCGCCGGCGCTCTCGCCCCAGAGCTCGTCGAGGCGCGCGTCGCGGCGGCACCCGACGCGGTAGCTCTGGTAGCGGACCGGGTTCGTGCGGTAGAAGTCCTGGTGGTAGCCCTCGGCGGCGTAGAACGGGGCCGCGTCGAGGACCGGGACCTCGACCGTGCGGCCGAACCGCTCCTCCAGCGCCGCCTTCGTGGCCTCGGCCGCCTCGCGCTCGGCCGGCGTGCCCGCGAAGATGGCGGGGCGGTAGGGCGAGCCGCGGTCGCAGAACTGGCCGCCGCCGTCGAGCGGGTCCACGTTGTGCCAGTAGACCTGGAGGAGCGTGTCGTAGCTCACGACCGTCGGGTCGTAGATCACCTCGACCGACTCGTAGTGGCCGGTCGTCTTGGACGAGACCTCGTCGTAGGTCGGGTTGGGGACGGTCCCGCCCGCGAACCCGGAGATCACGCCGGCCACGCCGTCGAGCTCCTCGAACGGCTTCTCCATGCACCAGAAGCACCCGCCGGCAAAGACGGCCGTGTCGGCGACGGCCGGGTCGATGTCGAGCGCGACGGGCGGGGCGGCGGGCTCGGACCCCGCGCAGGCGGCGCCGAGCACGACGAGGGCCGCGAGGGGGAGGAACAGCGTGAGGAGCGGTCGGCGCACGGGCGGGGCGGGGTGGTTCACGTTCTAAGACGTGCAGAGGGCGCTCGTTCTTTCGCCGCCCGCCGCCCCGCCCGGGGTCTCACCGAGGATTCGTGGCGCTGAACGTGGTCCACACGAGGACCACGCCGCAGGCGGCCCCGGGTCGCCCGACGGGCCGGTACTGGATCGGGACCTGCGCGCCCCGGTACACCTCGATGGCCACGACGTCCTGGGCGGGCACGATGTCCAGGTCTTCCGTGAGGGCGGGCGAATAGGACCCGTCGAGGTAGACGCCCATCCGGCACCGCCCGCGCGTCGACACGACGCCCGTCCCAAAGGCGCCCGGCTGGACGAGGACGCCGGGCACGCTGCCGCGGAGCGCGTCGGAGAGGACGATGGGGTTCCGGCGCGCGAGGTCCTCGGCGTCGAGGACGGTCCCGAACCCAGATTGCTGCCGCCGGAAGAACCCGTCGCGCGCCATCCGCGAGCGCTCGAGCTGTTTGCCCTCGACCACGACGCCGCCGAGGAGGCCCGTCGCGTCCTCCAGGTTCACGGCGAGCGCCCACGGGCCGGGCGCCGTCAGCTCGATCTCCAGCTCGACCGGCAGGCTGCCCACGAACGACACGCGAACGGTGTGCTCGCCCGGAGCGACGTCCTCGAACGCGGTCAGCCCCTCGGCGTCGGTTGAGGCCCCGCGCTCGCCGAGCTGGACGGTGGCGCCCACGACCGGCTCGCCGTCCGGCCGCTGGACGCCGACGTAGAGCGTGTCCGCCTGGGCGAACGCCGCGAGCGGGGCGAGGAGCAGGAGGGCGAGGAGCGGGGCGGTGCGCATGGGTGGGCGGGGCGGGTCAGCTGTAGGACGGGCGGGGCGGCCCTCTTCGTCTCTGGTCGCCCCGCCCACACGTACGGTCCGCCCCGCCCCGCCCGCAGTGGACCCCCGGGCGGGGCGGGGCCGTTCGCCCGGTTCTGCCCACCCCGCCCCCGCCCTAGCTCTATGGCTCTCGTCGCGATCGTCGGCCGTCCCAACGTCGGCAAGTCCACGCTGTTCAACCGGCTCACCGAGGAGCGCCGGGCCATCGTCGACGACCAGCCCGGGGTCACGCGCGACCGGCTGTTCGGCGAGGTCGAGTGGACGGGGCGGACGTTCGACCTCGTCGACACGGGCGGGCTCGTGCCGCGCTCGGCCGAGCGGTTCGACGCGGCCATCCGCGAGCAGGTGGTCCTCACGCTCGGCGAGGCCGACGTCATCCTGTTCGTCGTCGACACGCTGACGGGGACGACGGAGCCGGACCAGGAGGTGGCCAAGATGCTCCGCCGCGCCGAGCAGCCCGTCATCGTCGTCGCCAACAAGGCCGACACCGAGGGGCGCAAGAACGACGCGGCCGAGTTCTGGGGCCTCGGGTTCGATCAGATGTTCCCGCTCAGCTCGGTCAACGGGACCGGCACGGGCGACTTCCTCGACGCCGTCGTCGCCGCGCTCCCCGACGAGCCGGAGCGGGACGAGAGCGACGACGCGCCCCGCATCGCCTTTATCGGCCGCCCCAACGTGGGCAAGTCGTCGCTGGCGAACCGGCTCCTGGGGCAGACGCGGTCCATCGTCACCGAGATCGCTGGGACCACGCGGGACTCGGTCGACGCCCGCGTCGCGTGGCCGTCCGGGGGCGAGGACGAGGAGCCGCGCGAGGTGGTCCTCGTCGACACGGCCGGGCTCCGCAAAAAGGCGAAGGTGAAGGAGAACGTCGAGTTCTACTCGACGCTCCGCACGCAGCGGGCGCTCCAGGCGTGCGACGTGGCCGTCCTGCTCGTCGACGCCGAGCAGGGCCTGGAAGGCCAGGACGCCCGCGTGCTCCGCGAGGCGGCGGCGCTCCGCAAGGGGCTCGTCATCGTCGTCAACAAGTGGGACCTGATCGAGGACAAGGAGACGAACACGGCCCGCGACATGGAGCGCGGGATCCGGGAAAAGATGGGGCTGCTCGACTACGTCCCGGTCGTGTTCGCGAGCGCCGAGACGGGCCAGCGGGCGGGGAGGGTGCTCGACATCGCGCTCCGCGTGTTCGACGAGCGCCGCAAGCGCGTGCCGACGGCGCGGCTCAACGAGGTGGTCGAGAAGGCGGTCCAGCGGCAGAGCCCGCCGAGCTACCGCAACAACTACGTCCGCATCAAATACGCGAGCCAGATCCGCACCGAGCCGCCGGTCTTCGCCTTTTTCGCCAACCACCCGCAGGGCGTCAAGGAGAGCTACCGGCGGTACCTCGAGAACCAGCTCCGCGCCGCGTTCGGCTTCGAGGGCGTCCCGCTGACGCTGAGCTTTAAGCAGAAGTGAGGGAAGTGGAAAGTGGGAAGTGGAAAGTGGGAAGTGGGAAGTGGAAAGTGGAAAGTGGAAAGTGGAAAGTGGAAAGTGGAAAGTGGAAAGTGGCCGCTTGGCCTCGACGCACCGGATTTGTTCCACCCCGCCCACGGGAGGCGTCCGTAGGGACACGGCTTGCCGTGTCCGATCTGGGCGGGGCGGTCCTCGCCGCCGCCCCGCCCGGTGCGTTGCGGGCGGGGCGGTCGGATGCGCGGCCCCGGGCTGGTCCGTCTGCACCAGGGCGGGGCGGGGCGGACGGCCTAGCTTGGCGGCGCCACCCCGCCCCGCCCGTGGTCCGTCGCTGCGTCCTGCTCCTCGCCGTCCTCCCCGCGCTGGCCGCGGCGCAGGGCGGGGCGCTCCCGGGCGGGGCGGACGCCCGCGCGTCGGGCTTTGTCGAGGCCGGCGGACGGCTGACGTACTTCGAGGTCGTCCGCGACAGCGTGGTCGTGCTGGGCGAGGGCGCCGAGGGGCGGCCGCGCGTCGTGCTCCCGTACGCGGCGTTCGTCGAGGTGCTCGGGCGGTCGGCGCGGGCCGGGGCGCTCGCGCCCGACACGCTGCGCGGGCCGTCGTCGCTCCCATTCGCGCTCGCCGTCGACGACCGAGCCGTCGTGCGCCTCGCGACGGCCGTCCCGGTGGGGACGCTCGCGCTGGGCGTGCTCGGCTTCGGGCTCATCGCGCTCGTGGGCGGGGCGGTCGTGTGGGAGCGGCGCGCGCGGCGGGCGCGCCGGCTCCGGGCCGAGTTCCGGCGGCGGCTGGCGGCGGCCCGCGAGGCCGAGCGGGCGCACCTCGCCCGCGAGCTCCACGACGGGCCGGTCCAGGACCTGTGCGCCGTCCAGGTGGCGCTCGCGGCCGAGCCGGGCGGGGAGGGCGCGCGGCGGGCCGTGACGGCGGTCGTCGGCGAGATCCGGGCGCTGTGCGACGAGCTCCGCCCGCAGGCGCTCGACGCGTTCGGGCTGGCGGCCGCGCTCGCGGGCCTCGTAGATCGGGCGGCCGAGGGCGAAAACCGCGAGGGCGGGGCGGACCTCGACGTCCGCCTGCGCGTCGAGCCCGCGGCCGGGGCGGCGGCCGACGGGCCGGCCCTCAGCGACGAGCGCCGGCTGGCCCTCTACCGGATCGCCCAGGAGGCGCTGAACAACGCCGTCCAGCACGCGGCGGCCCGGCGCGTCGACGTGGCCCTCGCGCTCGACGGCGCGGCGCTCCGCCTGACGGTCGACGACGACGGCGTGGGGCCGCCCCAGGCCGACGCCCTCGACTACGCGGCCGACGGCCACTACGGCCTGCTCGGGATGCACGAGCGGGCGGTCCTGCTCCGCGCCGACCTCGCCGTCTCGCGCGGCCCGCTCGGCGGCACGCGCGTGGCCCTCGACGTCCCCCTCCCCGCCCACCGGCTCGCCGCGCCCCAGCCGGCCGCCCCGCCCCGCCCCGATGCCCACTGACGCTCCCCGCGACGGCTCCGCCGTCACCGTCGTGCTCGCCGACGACCACCCCGCCTTCCGCGCCGGCATCCGCGGGGCGCTCGAAAAGGGCGGGGCGGTCGAGGTCGTGGGCGAGGCCGCCGACGGCGACGAGGCCCTCAAGCTCGTCGGCCGCCTGCGGCCCGACGTCCTGCTCCTCGACATGAACATGCCGGCCGTGACGGGGCTGGACGTGGCCGAGGCGCTCCAGACCGACCCCGACGCGCCGCGCGTGCTCGCGCTCAGCGCGTACAACGACTCGGCCACGATCCACGGGCTCCTCGACGCCGGCGTGGCCGGCTACATCACGAAGGACCAGCACCCGGCGGCCGTGCGCGAGGCGGTCCTGGCCGTGCACCGCGGCGAGGGGCGCTGGTTCGTGCCCATCCCGAAGCGGCCCGAGACGCTCTCGCCGCTGACGGGCCGCGAGCACGAGGTGCTGGTAGCGATGGCGCGCGGGCTCGACAACGCCGAGATCGGGGACCGCCTGCGGATCGCCGAGAACACGGTCCGCAACCACCTCGCGGCCGTTTATTCGAAGCTGGGCGTGGGCTCGGCGCGCGAGGCCGTGGCGTGGGCGTGGGAGAACGGCCTGGTGCGGGCGTAGGGCGGGGCGGCCTCTGCCCGAGCGGGGCGGGCGAGGCCGAGGCTGGCCGCCCCGCTCGGTGACGCGGGGGCGGTCAGCGGGACCAATCGCCTGCCCGGGTGTCCGGCCGGCGGCGCCGCGGCCGGTCCCTCCCCGCCCAGGCACCGCGCGCGAGCGGGGCGGGGCGGTCCGTTGTGCGGAGAGCCCGCCACCCCGCCCTTTGGGTCCGCCCGCGCGCCGAACTCTGGGGCGGACCCAAGGGGCGGGGCGGGCGTAGCTTCCGGGTCCCCCGAACCGCCCCGCCCTGCGGGTCCGCCATGCCCGGAACGCCCGTCGTCAAGTCCACGCCCAACGAGCGGACGCTCACCTTCTGGGAAAACCTGTACCTCCCCGAGATCTTTAAGGGCCTGGGTTACTCGGCCTCTAAGATGTCGCTCGAGAGCTACGCCTTCGAGTACCCCGAGGAGCAGTGGTACCCGCCGGACTCGTACCGCGGCCGGCCGGTGCTGGTCGAGGAGCAGGGCCGCCCGCGGTGCGTCTCGTGCGGGCTCTGCGCCCGCTCGTGCCCGCCGCTCGCCATCTCGATGCAGGCCCACGAGGTCACCGACGACATCAAGGAGCGCGAGCCCGAGTGGTTCGAGATCAACATGCTCCGGTGCATCTACTGCGGGTTCTGTGAGGAGGTCTGCCCCGAGGAGGCCATCGTGATGTCGAAGGAGTACGACCTCACGTTCCAGCACCGCGACGAGGCCCACTTCGGGCTGGACAAGCTGCTCGTCCCCAAGGAGCGCCTGGTCGACCGCCTGGAGTTCCTGGAGCGCCGCCGGAACGGGCAGCCCGCCGGCGACTGGCAGCACAAGCCCGAGAACAACGTGCACACGCTCCGCAACCGGCTCGACTACCTCGCCCGGCTGGAGGACGCCGAGGCGACGGTCAACGCCATCGACCCGCAGGAGCCGCTCGCCGAAGACGTCGACGCGGTGTAGGGATGGAGGGACGGGGGATGGAGGGATGAGCAGAACCGACCGCTCCGCCTTTCCCTCCTCCTTTTCTCATCCCGCATCTCTCCGCATCTCTCCATGCCCGACCTGGACCGCTACGCCGCCCCGCCCCGCGACGCCGCCACGCTGGCTACGCGTCGCGAGGCGCTGCTCGACCAGCTCGGGTGGCTGGAGGACGAGGCCGCCGCGCTCGCCCCGCTCCTCGCCGACCTGCCCGCGTGGGCCGTCGACGAGGCCCCGCTCGAAACGGACCTCTCGGCCAAGGAAACGTTCGCCGCGCTCACGGCCCTCGACCGCGACGTCTACCCCGTGTGGCTCGCCCGGCTCCAGGACGAGGACGCCCCCGAGGTCGCGACGCCCGACCCGCTCCCGCGCGTCGAGGGCGCCAACGGCCGTGCGCTCGACGCCCTCCTCACCGACCTCCGCGCCGCCCGCGCCGACTTCCGCACGGCGCTCGCCGCCGTCCCGCCCGAGGCGTGGGGGCGGGGCGTGGTCGTGGACGGCACGGCGACCGACCTCTACGGGCTCGCCCTCTCGGTCGTCCAGCGCGACGCCGACCACCTGAAGGCGCTGGCCTACCGGCTCCACGAGGCCGACCTCCGCCCGCGCACGCCCTCGGACGACCTGCCGCGCCCGCCGTCGTCGTGAGGTCCGGGCGGGGCGGCCTGCTCGCGGTCCTGGCCGCCCTGCTCGGCGGCTGCGCCTACGTCGGCGACATCGCGACCGCCCCGCTCTCCGCCCGCGTCGGGCCGCCGCCGCCGGGCTTCGAGGCCGTCGTCGTGCCCATCCCCGTAGGCGGTCCGCTGGCCGCGTGGATCGCCGCCGCCCCGCCCGAGGCGCCGGCCGTGGTCCTCCTGCACGGGCTGGGCGACAACCGGGTGGACCTCCTGCCCCGCGCGCGCCTGCTCGCGGACGCGGGCTACGCCGTGCTCCTGGTCGACCTCCCCGCCCACGGCGAGAGCCCGGGCGAGCGCATCGGCTACGGGTGGCCGGAGCGTCACGCGGCGGCGGCGGCCGTGGGCTTCCTCCGGCGGAGCCGGCCGCACGGGCGCGTCGGCGTCGTGGCGATCTCGCTGGGCGGGGCGGCGGCGGCGCTCGCCGGGCCGGCCCTGAACGCGGACGCGCTCGTGCTGGAGTCCGTCTACCCGACGTTCGAGGCCGCCGTCGGCAACCGCGCGCGGCGCCTGCTCGGGCCGCTCGCTCCGTCCGTGGCCGCGGCGCTCCTCGCGCAGACGCGGGACCGCATCGGCGTGCCGGCCGACTCGCTCCGCCCCGTCGACGCCGTCGGCCGCGTGCGCGCGCCGACGTTCGTGATGGGCGGGGCGGACGACGCGTTCACGCCCGAGGCCGAGACGCGCGCGCTGTTCGACGCGGCGACCGGGCCGAAGGCGCTGTGGATCGTGCCCGGCGCGAAGCACGAGGACTTGTACGAGGCGGCGCCCGACGCTTACCGCCGCCGCGTGCTGGACTTCCTGGGCGAGCACCTCGGCCGCCCCGCCCAGATCGGCCCCGCCCAGGAGCGCTCCGCCCAGGACCACCCCGCCCCGTAGAGGATCGGGCGGGGCGGGCGCCTTTCTGACGTCTGGAAGCGCTCCCGGACGCTCCACGCATTGACGGGCGGGGCGGCGTCCCCTATCCTCCCAACACGATGCGCCCGCTCCCCTCCCTGCGACGTCTCCGACGCCGACCGGCTCGCCAGCCGAGAGGAGGGTTGACCTGCGGGTCCCGCTGAGCCCAGCGGATCGTCCGTTTTGTCGCGCCGACTCTCGTTGAGGGTCGGCGTTTTTCGTTTTCCACCCCGCCCGAGGTCGAGGAGAAGAGGTCAGGAGGTAGACGCCCCCTCTTCTCGTCCCCGCTTCTTCTCGTCCCCCTCCTCCTCATGTCCTCCCCGATTGCCCTCGCCTTTTCCGGCGGCCTCGACACGTCGTTCTGCGTCCCCTACCTGAAGGAGGAGACCGGCCGCGACGTGTGGACCGTGACCGTCGACACGGGCGGGTTCTCGGCCGACGAGTTGGAGGAGGTGGAGGCTCGGTCCAAAACGCTCGGGGCCGCCGGTCATACGACGGTCGACGCCCGGGCGGACCTGTGGGAGCGGGCGCTGAGCTACCTCGTCAAGGGGAACGTGCTGCGGGGCGGCGTCTACCCGCTCTGCGTGGGGCCGGAGCGCGTGGTGCAGGCGCAGGCGCTCGTCGGCGCCGCCCGCGAGATTGGCGCGACGGCCGTCGCCCACGGCTCGACGGGCGCCGGGAACGACCAAGTCCGGTTCGACACGGCGCTCCGCCTGCTCGCCGGGCAGACCGCAAGCGGGCGGGGCGGGGCGGCCAGCGACGGCACGGGCGGGGCGGAGATCGAGGTCATGGCGCCCATCCGCACGCTGGGCCTCACGCGCGAGGCGTCGGCGGCCTACCTCGCCGAGCGCGGCGTCCACGTGGACCCGGCGACGACGGACTACTCGGTCAACCGCGGCCTGTGGGGCACGACGATCGGGGGTAAGGAGACGCACCGGACTGACGGCGTGCTGCCGGAGTCGGCGTGGCCGGACACGGCGAGCCCGGACGCCGCCCCGCCCGCAGGGCGCGAGGTGGCGGTTCAGTTCGAGCGGGGCGTGCCGGTCGCGCTCGACGGCGAGGCGATGGCGCCCGTCGCGCTCGTCGAGGCGCTGGGCCGGATCGGCGCCGAGCACGGCGTCGGGCGGGGCGTCCACGTGGGCGACACGATCCTGGGGATCAAGGGCCGCGTGGCGTTCGAGGCGCCGGCCGCGCTCGTCCTCATCGACGCCCACCGCGAGCTGGAAAAGGTGGTCTTGACCAAGCTCCAGCTGGTGCAGAAGGCGGCGCTGGGCGACCTCTACGGCGCGCTCATGCACGAGGGCCTCTACTTCGACCCCGTCATGCGCGACCTCGAAGCGTTCCTCGACTCGTCGCAGCGCCGCGTGAGCGGGGTGGCGACCGTCGCGCTCCGCCAGGGCGCCCACCGCGTGCGCGGCGTCTCGTCGCCGCACTCGCTCTTCGACACCGGCGTGGCGACGTACGGCGAGGAGACGGCGCTGTGGGACGGCCGCGACGCCGAGGGCTTTACGCGGATCTACGGCTTGCAGAGCCTCCTCGCGGCGGCTGCGACGAGTGACGAGTGATGGGCCGCCCCGCCCGCGCTGTGCTCACGGTCCCACCCCGCCCGTCACCCTTTACTCGTCACCCGTCACCCGCCATGCCTACGCAAACGATCACGACGCTCACCGCCGACCACGTCGCCTCCAGCACCGGCCCCTGCGCGCTGGGGCACGAGGTCCGCGTCTCGCCCTACGTCGTCGCCGAGGAGGGGTACTGCCTCGCCGCGAGGGCGCTCGACACGAAGGAGGTGTACAACCAGATCGAGGGCGCCGACGGCGTGTTCCGCACGGTCGTGGCCGGCGAGGTGATCGTGGGCGCGCTCGGCGAGCGGCAGGCGCTGAAGGGCTACTCCGGGCGCATCCCGCGCCACGTCGCGCCGGGCGACACGCTCCACGTCCAGAACATGGGCGGCATCCTGGGCCGCGTGGCCCAGCCGCACCCCGACCTCGGGCCGGCGCTCCGCGTCGAGGTGCTCGGCGCGGTCCTCCTGGGCGACCCGCCGCGCCACGCGCGCATCCAGGACACGGCCATCGACCCGGTCGAGACGCTGGCGGCCTCCGCCCCGCTCGTGTTCGTGAGCGGGACGGCCATGAACACGGGCAAGACCTACGCCGCCGCCGCGCTCGTCGCCGGCCTGACGGCGCGCGGCCTCCGCGTGGCCGCCGCCAAGCTGACCGGCGCCGCGCTCCAGCGCGACGTCCGCGCGATGGTCGAGGGCGGGGCGGTGGCGAGCGCGTCATTCGTCGAGGCCGGCGCGGTCGCCACGACGGGCCGCGACATGGTGCCGATCGCCAAGGGCCTCATCGCGCACCTGAACCGCCCCGCTCCGCTCCGCGACGGCACGGAAGGCGAGGGCGGGGTGGAGACCGAGGGCGGGGCGGTGCCGGACGTGCTCGTGCTCGAGCTGGGCGACGGCGTGATCGGGCCGTACGGGGTCGACCAGATCCTGCAGGACATGGAGCTCCAGCGGCTCACGGCCACGCACGTGCTCGCGGCGGCCGACCTCGCCGGCGTGTGGGCGTGCGACCAGCTGTTCCGCTCGCGCTATCGGGCCGGCATCGGCGTCGTGGTCGGGCCGGCGACGGACACCGACGTGGGCCGCCGCTACATCCAGACGTCGCTGGGCATCCCGGCCGTCAACGCGCGGTCCGAGCCCGACGCGCTGGCGGCGCTCGTGGCCGACGACGTCCGCGACGCGAAGGCGTGGGCGGCCTCGCCCAGCCCGCTCCCCTCGTTCAACGGCCCGCGCCGGCCTCTCGTGGGGGTGAGGGATGGGGGATAGGGAAATGGAGGGATGGGCAGACCCGCCGGTCCCGACCGCCCCGCTCCGCCCGGACACGGCGAGCCGTGTCCCTACGAAAGGCAAACCGCCCCGCCCGGCCGCCCCGCCCTCTGCTCATCCCTCTTCCATCCCTTGATCCCTCCCCATCCCTCCCGAGTCGCCGCCCTCCACGGCGCCGGCTACGCCGGCGGCGAGCTCGTCGCGCTCCTCCTGGGCCACCCCGCCGTCGCGCTCGCCGCCGTGACCAGCCGGAGCCAGACGGGCGGGGCGGTCTGGACCACGCACCCGCGCCTCCGTGGGCAGACGGACCTCGCCTACACCGCGCCGGACGACCTCGACCTGGACGGTCTCGACGCCGCGTTCGTGTGCGCCGAACACGGCCAGGGCGCCCAAACCGTCCTGGACCTCCGCGCGCGCGGGTTCGACGGCCTGATCATCGACCTCAGCGCAGACCACCGGCTGCACGACCCCGACACCTACCGCGCGGTCTACGACCTGGACCACCCCGCCCCGGACGCGATGCGCGAGGCGGTCTACGGGCTCGCTGAGGTCAACGGCGACCGCGTGGCGGGCGCGCGGCTCGTGGCCAACCCGGGGTGCTTCGCGACCGGGATCACGCTCGCGCTGTGGCCGCTGCGGGAATTGGGCGGGGCGGGCGGGGTGGAGGCCCACGTCACGGCGCTCACCGGCGCCTCGGGCTCGGGCGCGCGGCCGTCCGACACCACGCACTTCCCGCGCCGCGACGGGAACGTCCGCGCCTACAAGGTGCTCGCGCACCGGCACCTCGCCGAAGTGGACGAGACGCTAGGCGGGGCGGGTCGCAACCCAGCGGACCGCAACCCGGCGGGGCAGGGCGGGGCGGCCGTCCACTTTGTCCCGGCCTCCGGCCCGTGGACGCGCGGCATCTGGGGGACCGCCCACGTCACCTTCGCCGCCCCGCCCGCGCCGGGCGCCGTGGCCGAGGCGTTCGAGGCCGCCTACGGCGGGCGCCCGTTCGTCCGCCTCTGGCCGGACGCGCTGCCCGAACTGCTCCCGACGGTCGGCACGCCGTTCTGCGACCTGGGCTGGGTCGAGCGGGGCGGGCACCTCGTGGTCGGCTTCGCGCTCGACAACCTGCTTAAAGGGGCGGCGAGCCAGGCGGTCCAGAACCTGAACCTCGCGCTCGGCCTGCCCGAGACAGCGGGGCTGCTGCCGGGCGGGGCGGTGGAGGTAACGGCGTAGCGGTGCCGGCGGCGTGCTTCGTGTCGCGCATCCAGCACCACGCAGAACACGCGACACGCGACACGCAACAGAACCCGGAGACCGCCCCGCCCGCTCGCCCCGCATTACCCGTCACTCATCACCCGTAACCCGTCACCCCCATGACCGACTGGCTCGCCCTCGAAGACGCCGTCACGCTGCCGACCTACGCCAAGCCGCCCGTGGCCCTCGTGCGCGGTGAGGGGACGCGCGTGTGGGACGCCGACGGCCGCGAGTACCTCGATGTCTACGGCGGGCACTGCGTGGCGCTGCTCGGGCACTGCCCGCCGCGCGTGGTCGAGGCCGTCCGCCGGCAGGCGGGGCGGCTGCTGTTCTACTCGAACGCCGTCTACAGCCCGGTCCGCGCCGAGGCCGCGGCGGCGCTCGTGGCGCTCGCGCCGGACGCGCTCGGCCGCGTGTTCTGGTGCAACTCGGGGACCGAGGCCAACGAGACGGCGCTCAAGCTGGCCCGCGCGACGACCGGCCGGAGCCGCGTCGTGGCGTTCGCCGGCGGCTTCCACGGACGGACGCTCGGGAGCCTCGCGGCGACCTGGGGCGAGAAATACCACGCGCCCTACGCGTCCGTCCTCCCGGAGACGACGTGGGTGCCGTTCGGGTGGGAGGGCGCCGTCGAGGAAGCGCTCGTCGGCGAGGACGTGGCGGCCGTCATCCTGGAGCCGATCCAGAGCATGTCGGGCATCACTGAGGCGCCGCCGCGCTTCTACCAGGCGCTCCGCGAGATCTGCGACCGGACCGGCACGGTCCTGATCTTCGACGAGGTCCAGACGGGTGTCGGGCGGACGGGCGCGTTCCTCTACGGCGAGCACGTCGGCGTGACGCCGGACCTCGTGACGCTCGCCAAGAGCCTCGGCGCGGGCGTCCCCGTCGGCGCCGTACTCGTGTCGGACGCCATCGCCGAGACGGTCCGGCCGGGCGACCAGGGGACGACGTTCGGCGGCGGGATGCTCGCCATGGCGGCCGTCCGCGCCACGCTCGCGCAGCTCGTGGAGGATGACCTGATGACGCGGGCCGCCGCCCTGTTCGAGCGCCTCGCCGCCGGCTTCCGCGCGACGGGCGGGGTGGTGGAGGTGCGCGGGCGGGGCGGCCTCGTCGGCGTCACGCTGGACCGCCCCGCCCCGCCCGTTCGCGACGCGCTCCGCGAGGCGGGCGTGCTCGTGGGGGGCTCGGGGCGGGCCGACACGCTCCGCCTCATGCCGCCGCTGACGATGACGGACGCGGAGGTCGACGATTTTTTGGAACGGTTCGCCGCCGTCCTCGCGTGACGCGGGCGGGGTGGCGCCGCGCCGCCCGGAATGCGGACACCATGCATGGTGTCCCTACGACTTCGACCTGACCGCCCCGGCCTCACCGACCCCCCCGCCCGGACACGGCAAGCCGTGTCCCTACGACATCGCCCGCCCCGCCCGCGCATCTTGCCCGTCACCCGTCACCCGTCACCCGTCACCCGTCACCCGTCACCCGCTTTGAACCACCTGACTGACTGGACCGACCTGCCCGACGCCGTGTGGGAGGCGTGCCTCGACCGCGCGCGGTGGCACCGGGCGCATCCCGCGTGGACGCGCGCGGCGGCGGGGCGGGCGCTGGGGCTCCTCTTTTTCAACCCGTCGCTGCGCACGCGGACGTCGATGGACGTGGCCGCGGCGGCGCTCGGGGCGCACGCCGTCACGCTCTCGCCGGGGCAGGGCGTGTGGGGGCTCGAATGGCGCGACGACGCGCGGATGGACGGCGAGGCCGCCGAGCACGTCCGCGAGGCGGTCGGCGTGCTCTCGCGCTACGTCGCCGCGCTCGGCGTGCGGACGTTCGCGACGCTCGCCGACCGCGAGGCCGACCACGCCGACGCCGCGTTCCGCGCGGTCGTCGCCGCGTCGAGCGTGCCCGTCGTCAACCTGGAGTCGGCGCGATGGCACCCGTGCCAGGCGCTCGCGGACGCGGCCGCCGTGTGCGACACGCTGGGCGACCCGCGCGGCCAGAAGTTCGTGCTCTCGTGGGCGCCGCACCCGAAGGCGCTGCCGCGCGCCGTCCCCAACTCGGCCGTCGTGATGGCGGCGCGGCTGGGGATGGAGGTCGTCGTCGCGCGGCCGCCCGGCTTTGAACTCGACGGCGACGTACTCGACTTCGCCCGGCAGGCGGCCGCCCGCTCGGGTGGGTCGGTGACGGAGTCCGAGGACCAGCACGCCGCGCTCTCAGGCGCCCGCGTCGTCTACGCCAAGGCGTGGTCGGGCGGGGCGGTCTACGACGACCCGGGCGCCGAGGCCGCGCGCCGCGCGGGGCACGCCGACTGGCGCATCACCGAGGCCGCCCTCGGCCGCACGGCCGGCGCCGCGTTCATGCACTGTCTGCCGGTGCGGCGCGGCGTCGTCGTCGACGGCGACGTGCTGGACGGCCCGAACGCGGTCCACCTGCTCCAGGCGGAGTACCGGCTCTGGGCGCAGAAGGCGGTCCTGGAGTGGATCTGGGAGGTGAGGGGTTCAGGGTTCGGGGTGGGTGAGGTTCAGGGTTCGGGCGCGCCTAGCGTCCGCGCCTGAGCCGCCCCGCCCCGCCCACGCCTCCCGAGGCCGCCCGGGCGCCGCCCCGCCCACCGTCTACGCCCGCGGCCCCGCCCGACGCGCTTCCCAACCCTGAACATCCAACCCTGACCCCCCAAGCCCATGAACCCGACCGTCGTGAAGCTGGGCGGGGCGGTCCTCGCCGACGCCGAGGCCGTCGCCGCCGTGTGGGCGGGCGTCCGCGCGTCGGCGGCGCCGGTCGTGGTCGTACACGGCGGCGGGCCGCAGGCGACGGCGCTCGCGCGGCGGCTGGGCCACGAGCCGCGCGTGGTCGCCGGCCGCCGCGTGACGACGGACCTCGACCTCGACGTGGCGCTGTGGACGCTCCGCGGCGCGCTCAACGCCCGCCTCGCGGCGGCGGGCGGGGCGGCCGGCGCCCGCGCCGTCGGCGTGAGCGGGGCGGACGGCGGGCTCGTGACCGTCTCGCGGCGCCCGCCCCGCCCGGTCGACGGCGAGACGGTCGACTTTGGGCACGTGGGCGACGTCGAGGCGGTCGACCCGACGCTCCTCCTGGTCCTCGCCGCGGCCGGGTACACGCCCGTCGTGGCGTCGGTCTGCGCCGACCGCGCGGGCGCGCTCTACAACGTCAACGCCGACACGGTCGCGGCCGAGGTCGCCGCCGCGCTGGGGGCGGGGCGGCTGGACCTGGTGACGGAGGCGGGCGGCGTGCGCCGCGACGCGGGCGACCCGGGCACGCTCGTCCGCCGCCTGACGGCCGCCGAGGCCGAGGCGGGCGTGGCCGAGGGCTGGATTGCGGGCGGCATGCGGCCCAAGCTCGAAACGGCGCTGGACGCGCTCGCGCGCGGCGTCCGCTCCGCCCGCGTCTGCGCGCCGGCCGACGTGGGCGGGGCGGGCGGGACGGTCGTCGTGCCCTGACCGCTGAGCCGTGTCGCTGTTGCGTGTTGCGCATCGCACACCACCCCGCCCGAACACGAAACGCGCAACAGAAACGCGACCCGCAAAGCGCCGCCCCGCCCGCACGTCTGCCTGTTCCTCCATGCCACGTCCCCCGTCCCCCTTCCCCCCCGTCCTCGACCTCCACGCCGACCTCGTGCGGTTCCCGTCGCTGAGCCATCAGGAAGCCGAGGTGGCGGACTTCGTGGAGGCGACGATGCGCGCCGTGCCCGGCCTCGCCGTCGGGCGCCTGGACGACAACGTGTGGGCGTCGCTGGGCGACGGCGACGACCTGCTCCTCTTGTGCTCGCACCTCGACGTGGTGCCCCCGAGCGCCGACCACCCGTACCCGCCCTTCGAGCCGACGCGCGTGGGCGGGGCGGTCTACGGGCGCGGCGCCGTCGACGCGAAGGCGAGCGGGGCGGCCATGCTCGCGGCCCTCGCGGACCTGGCCGGGGCGGGGTGGAGACCCGAGGGCGGCCGCCTCGTCGTGGCGCTGACGGCGTGCGAGGAGACGGGCGGCGGCTACAACGGGATGGAGGCCATGCGCCGCGACGTGTTCGGGCACGCGCTCCCCCACGTCTCGGCCGCGATTGTCGGCGAGCCGACCGAGCTGCGCCCGTGCCTCGCGCAGAAGGGGCTCCTCATCCTGCAGGCCACGGCTCACGGCCAGACGGCCCACGCCGCACGGGCGCACCTGGGCGACAACGCGATCACTCGCGCCGCCCGCGACCTCGTCGCCCTGGACGGCCTCGCGTTCAGTCGCGCCGACCCGCTCCTCGGTCTCCCCACGGCCACGGCGACCGTCGTCGAGGGCGGGGCGGCCAAGAACGTGGTCCCCGACCGCTGCCGGTTCACGCTCGACGTCCGCTCGACGCCGGCCTACACGCACGCCGAGCTGACGGCGCTCGTGGCGGGGCACCTGGAGAGCGAGGTCGAGGTCTACTCCGACCGCCTCGTCCCCTGCGCCACCCCGCCCGGATCGCGCGTCGCCGGGGCGGTCCAGGCCGCGCTGGGCGGGGCGGGGCGGGACGCCGAGCCGTTCGGGAGCCCGACGGCGTCGGACTGGATCTTCCTCCACGACGTGCCCGCCGTCAAGATCGGGCCGGGCCGGAGCGAGCTGTCGCACACGGCCAATGAGCACGTCGAGGCCGCCGAGGTCTACGCCGCCGCCGAGGTCTACGCCGCCGTCGCCCGCCACTATTTCTAAGGTACCCGGTACAGGGTACTTGGTACACTCGCCTCACTCCGCCTCACCGATGAACTCCGACCGTACCGCGTACCCTGTACCCCGTACCCCGATTTGGCACAAAGGCACCGCCGCCGACGACTGGATCGTGCGGTTCACCGTCGGCGAGGACTGGCGGTGGGACACGGTGCTCCTGCCCTACGACCTGGAGGGGACGCGCGCGCACGCCTGGGCGCTGGCGCAGATCGGCGTGCTGACGGACGAGGAGGAGGCTGAGGTGGGCGCGGCGCTCGACGCGATCCGAGGCGCGTGGGAAGCCGGCGAGGTCGCCGTTCGGCCCGAAGACGAGGACATGCACACGGTCATCGAGCGCGAGCTGACCGAACGGCTGGGCGCGGCCGGCAAAAAGATCCACGCCGGGCGGAGCCGGAACGACCAGGTGCTGACAGCCCTCCGCCTGTGGCTCCGCGACGCGCTCGCCGCCGTCGCGGGCGGGGTGGCTCAGGTGGCCGACGCCCTCCTCGACCACGCCGAGCGGGGCGGCCGCCTCCTCATGCCCGGCTACACACACGGCCAGCGCGCCATGCCGACGACCGTCGCCGTCTGGGCCGCCGGCTACGCCGACCTCCTGGCCGACGACCTGCGGACGCTCGCCGAAGCGCGGCGCGCGGCGAACACGTCGCCGTGGGGGAGCGCGGCCGGCTACGGCGTTCCGGTCCTCGACCTCCCGCGCGCGGCGGTCGCCGAGCGGCTGGGGTTCGACCGCGTCCAAGAGGTCGCCGCCGTGCAGCTGTCGCGCGGCAAGCTGGAGGGCGGGGTGGCCCACGCGCTCGTCCAGGTCGGGCTCACGCTGAACCGGCTGGCGAGCGACCTCGCCCTCTTCGCGACCGCCGAGTTCAGATTCGTCCGCCTGCCGGTCGAGCACACGACGGGCTCGTCGATCATGCCGCAGAAGCGGAACCCCGACGTGCTCGAACTGGCCCGGGCGACCGTCCACCGCCTGACGGCCGAGCTGCACGTGCTCCTGGGGCTCCCGGCGAACCTGCCGGGCGGCTACCACCGGGACCTCCAGCTCACGAAGGAGGCGACGATGCGCGCGGTCGGGGCGGCGCAGGACGTGGCGAGCGCCGTCGCCGCCGTCCTCCCGGGCGTCGAGTGGCAGGCCGACCGGATGCGCGCGGCGCTCTCGCCCGACCTGTTCGCGACCGCCGAGGCGCTCCGCCGCGTCGAGGGCGGGGCGGCGTTCCGCGACGCCTACCGCGAGGTTGGCACACACCTGGACGACCTGACAGTTCCGTCCGACGCCGACGCGCTCGCGGCCTACGCATCGCCCGGGACGCCCGGCCACGTCGACGTGGCCGCCCTCCGAGATCGGCTGGACGCTGCGCGCGCCCCGTTCTGACCGCCCCGCCCCCGGGCCGTACTAGCCGCGTACGGCCCGGCGCGACGACAGCAGTTCGAGGCGGACGTCCGCCGTTCCGCGCTTGACCATGCCGATCTCGCGGGCCGCCGCTTCCGACAAGTCCAGCACGCGGTCCTCAGCGTACGGCCCGCGGTCGTTGACGCGGACGACCACGCTCTCGTTCGTGTGGACGTTCGTCACGCGGAGGCGAGAGCCGAGCGGGAGCGAGCGGTGGGCGGCCGTCAGCGCGTCGGGCTCGAACGGCTCACCGCTGGCCGTGGGGTTGCCGGCGAGCTCGTCGCCGTAGTAGCTGGCCTCCCCGCCCTCGACGTGCGAGACGGCCGGCGCCTCACGCGCGGGCGGGGCGGCGGAAGGGGCCGCGGCGTGCTCGGCCCGGGGCGCCGCCGGCTCGGGGGCCGGCTGGGGACGAAAGGCGATGGCGGTCGCCAGCACGGCGAGGCCCGTCGCCGCACGCGTCCGCCGTCGCGGAGTGCGGAGCCGGCTCCGCAGCCGTCGGAGGCGGCGGGGCGGGGTGGACAGGGCGGGAGTCGGGGAAACAGTCTGCATAACGCGGGCAACCGTCGCAGAGACCGTTCCAATCTCGCGCCGGACGAACCCGCGGTGAAAGACCGACACGTCGTCGGGCTCGTCGTGCGGCCTTGGCAGCGCCCCTGCCATCCTGCGGGGTCTTGCCCCGCCCCGCCCGCGTCGGCAGACGGGCGCTTCACACGCTTATACGGAGGCTGTGACACTCGGCTGTCTCCGCCCCGCCCGACCTTGCGGCAGACCCTCCCCCGATCCCATGAAGGCGTCCGACCTTTCCCGCCTCGCCGCCCCGTTCCCGCCCGCCGACATCGAGTGGAAGCCCGGCGCTACGACCCGCGACAAGTCGAAAGGCTTGGCGATGGCCTACCTCACCAGCCGCGCCGTGCAGCAGCGGTTCGACGACGTGTGCGGCCCGGCCGACTGGCGCAACGAGTTCACGGCCGGCCCCGACGGCGGCGTCCTGTGCGGAATCTCGGTCCGCGTCGAGCGTGAGGACGGGACGGCCGAGTGGGTGACGAAGTGGGACGGCGCCGACAACTCGCAGGTCGAGGCCGTCAAGGGCGGCCTGTCGGGCGCCACCAAGCGCGCGGCCGTGCAGTGGGGCGTCGGCCGCTACCTCTACGACCTGCCCGCGACGTGGGTGCGGCTCGACGACCGCGGCCGGTTTGCCGAGGCGCCGCGCGTCCCGCGCGAGTACCTGCCGTCGAGCGGGGCGGGGGCACCGAGCGGCCGCTCCGCCCCGCCCTCCGCCGAGGCGCCGCGCGAGCGCTCGCCGCAGCGGTCGGCCCCGGCGCAGCGCCCGGCGCCCACCGGGGGCGAGCCGGCGCGTCCGTCTCGGCCTACCCCGCGGAGCGGCCAGCGCCGGATCGTCCGCCCCGCCCCGTCCTCCGGCGACGGCGACTCGCGCGCGCCGGACCCGGGGTTCTAGAGCGCCCAGCCGACGCGCCCAGTAGGACGGCGGCTCCGCCAGTCAAACGTCTCCCGCCCCGCCCGCACCGTCGGGCGGGGCGGTCTGCGTCAGAGGCTGTCGGGCGGGGCGGCCTCGTCGAGCCCGTCCAGCGGGCGGTCTTGGATGTCCTGGCCGACCTCGTTCTCGTCGAACGTGTCGTCCGACGTCTGCCCGTCCTGGCGCGAGAGCGGGTCGACGTCGAGGATCGTGTCGGGGTCGGGGTCGGGGAGCTCCGGCGTGGCGTCGGGGACCGGATCCACAGCGGGGACCTCGTCGTCGGCGCACGCGGCGAGGGGGAGGGCGGCGGCCAGCAGGAGCAGGGCGAGGCGGGGCATGGCGAGAGAGCGTGGGTGAGGGCGCAGAACGGGTCGAGCGGGGCGGGAGATCCGCCCCAAACAGACGCGAGGCGCCCCCGGGTGAGGGGCGCCCCGCGACGAGCGAGCGGCGGGTGCCGCTTACATAGCGGTCAGGTTCTGACCGGCCGACGCGAGGGCTTGGCCCAGCTGCGTGAGCGAGGCATCGCCACCGGCGGCCTGCTCCGTCCAGGTGCCGAGGTTCGTCAGCGTCTCGCCGACGGCGGCGCCGTCGATCGGGCTGGCCTGGAGCTGGTCCTTGAGGGTCATGAGGCCCTGGCGGATCTCCGTGGAGTTGGTGAACGTGGCGCCGTCGAGCTGGGCGATCCAGCTGTCGATGTTGCCGATGGCCGTAGCCGGGGCCATCTCGGTCAGGCCGCCGGCCGGGACGGCGTCGAGCGTGCCCTGAGCGGTCACGTCCGTCGTCATCATGCCGTCGTCGACCAGGGGGTCGTCGACGACCGGGGCCGGCTCGGTAACGACGCCGGGCTCGACGACGGCAACGTCGGTGGGCTCGGTGTCGGTCGCGCAGGCGGCGAGCGGGAGGGTGCTGGCGAGGGCCAGGAGAAGGAGAGAGCGAGTCATGGGGGTGGGGGTGGGTGAAGAGCGAGCCCTAGGGGGCCTAAGTGCATAAACAGGGTGGTACCATCTTCTGATCTAGCGTCACCGTCTTTTCACGATTTGGCCCCTGAAGCGGCAGCTACTCGCCGAGCGAGTCGGCCCGCGCGAGGTCGAGCAGGAGCGCCGACGCGTCCTGCACGCCGTCATCGGCGAGCAAGACCGCGATCCGCCCGCCCCGCCCCCGCTCTGCGACGGCCGCCGCTCCCACGACGCCGTCGACCACGCCCTCGGCCACGCCGAGCCGCAGACCGCCCCGCTCCCCGAGCGAGTCGCGGGCGGGGCGGGGGACGAGGTCCAGGAAGGCAGCCGACACGTCCGCGTCGACCAGGTCCTCGCGGACGGCTCGCGCCAGGAGCCGCGCGTAGGCGCGGGCCGTGCCCTGGGGGAGCGTGGCGCGCGCAGCCGCTCGCCGGTCGGTGGGGCTGAGCCCCAACCCGCCCCGCTCCAACCGAGCCCGCTCGGCGGCCCGGTACGACGGGCTTTTGACGTAGGCCCGCGACCGCGCGAACGCCGAATCGCGCTGGGCGGGGCGGCCGAGCGCGAGGAACGACGCGAGCTGCGCCTCGCGCGGCCCCGGCCGGTCGGCCGGCGCCCAGGCCAGGACGAGGCCGCCGAGCGGGAGCGGGGCGTCTAGCTCGTCCAGACCGAGGCGGTGGGGGAGCGCGCCGGTCGCCTCGCGGCCGAGCGTCGACAGGAGGACGTCGGCGGCCGCGCGGTCGCCGGCGAGCGCCCGGCGGGCGAGGCCGGCCAGCGACGACGCCCGGGCGTCCGGGCGGGGCGGGTCGACGCCGGGGAGCCGCCGCCGCTCGACGGCCGAGGCCGGGAGCACGGCGGCCGTGTCCAGCGACCTCCCCGCCCGCCGCGCGAGCTCGGCGGCCAGGAGCAGGCCGGTCAGCCCGGCGACGGGCCGCCGCACGTCGCCGCGGACGTCGACGACGGCCGAGTCGCCGGCCACGTCCCACACGACGAGCGAGGCGCCGTCGTGTGTGTGCGCCCAATCGACGAGGGCGGCCGGGGTCTCGACAGGGGCGGCCTCACCGACTTGGTCCGCCCCGCCCCGCCCGCACCCGGCGGCGACGAGGAGCAGGCAGGCGAGGGGCGCGTAGCGGACGGGCGGGGCGGGCACGGAGAAGGTGCGCGGGGCTCCCGCGCCGGGCGGGGCGGCGCCCCGGTTGCTGTCGCTAGAGGACGGGCGAGTCGTCCCCCTCGGGCTGGTTGCGGCGGTTCTGGACGAGCGACGCCACCACGTCGGGGTCGGCCAGCGTGGACGTGTCGCCGAGCTGGTCGGGCGCGTTCTCGCCGATCTTGCGCAGGATGCGGCGCATGATCTTGCCCGAGCGCGTCTTGGGCAGGCCGGGCGCGAACTGGACAAAGTCGGGCGTCGCGATCGGCCCAATCGTCGCGCGGACGTGGCGGCGGAGCTCGTCGCGGAGCGCGTCGGTGGCGTCGGCGCCCTCGACGAGCGTGACGTAGACGTAGATCCCCTGCCCCTTGATGTCGTGGGGGACGCCGACGACGGCGGCTTCGGCGACGGCCTCGTGGAGCACGAGCGCGCTCTCGACCTCGGCCGTCCCCATCCGGTGCCCGCTCACGTTCAGCACGTCGTCCACGCGGCCCGTGATCCAATAGTCGCCGTCGGCGTCGCGGCGGCAGCCGTCGCCGGTGAAGTAGCGGCCGGGGAAGGCCGTGAAGTAGGTGTTGACGAAGCGGTCGTGGTTCCGGTAGACCGTCCGCGCCTGGCCCGGCCACGACCGCGCGATCACGAGGAGCCCCTCGGCCTCGCCGTCGAGCCGCTCGCCGTCCGGGCTCAGGACCTCGGGGACGACCCCGAAAAACGGCCGCGTCGCGCTCCCCGGCTTTTCGGGCGTCGCGCCCGGGAGCGGGGTGAGCATGTGGCCGCCCGTCTCGGTCTGCCACCACGTATCGACGACCGAGCACCGCCCCTCGCCCACGACCTCGTGGTACCACCGCCACGCCTCGGGGTTGATCGGCTCGCCGACCGTCCCCAGCACCTTCAGCGACGAGCGGTCGGAGCGCATGACGGGCTCGTCGCCCTTGGCCATGAGCGCGCGGATGGCCGTCGGGGCCGTGTAGAACTGCGTGACGCGGTGCTTTTCGACGACCTCCCAGAAGCGGCCGGCGTCGGGGTAGGTCGGGGTCCCCTCGAAAAAGACCTGCGTCGCCCCGTTGATCATCGGGCCGAACACGATGTAGCTGTGGCCGGTGATCCAGCCCACGTCGGCCGTGCACCAGAAGACGTCGCCGGCCGCCCCGCCCTCGACCGCATGGTAATCGAACGTGAGCTCGTGCGTGAGCGAGGTCCACACGCAGTAGCCGCCCGTCGTGTGGACGACGCCTTTGGGCGTACCCGTCGAGCCCGACGTGTAGAGGACGAAGAGCGGGTCCTCGGCGCCCATCGGCTCGCAGGGGCACGCGGCCGCGGCCGTCTCGCGGGCCTCGTCCAGCCACACGTCGCGGCCCTCGGTCCACGCGACGTCGCCGCCGGTGTGGCGGACGACGAGCACGTGGCGGACGCCCGGGCACCCCCGCAGCGCCGCGTCCACGTTCGCCTTGAGCGCGATCCGCCGCCCCGCCCGGCGCCCCTCGTCGGCCGTGATGACGAAGTCCGAGTCGCAGTCCTCGATCCGGCTCGCGAGCGCGCTCGGGCTGAACCCGGCGAACACGACCGAGAAGATGGCCCCGATGCGCGCGCACGCCAGCATCGCGTAGGCCGCCTCCGGGATCATGGGCAGGTAGATCGTGACGCGGTCGCCCCGCCCGACGCCGCGGTCGCGCAGCACGTTCGCCAGCCGCTGCACCTCGGCGTGGACGTCGGAGTAGGTGATCGTCCGGTCGCCGTCGCCCGGCGTGTCGGGCTCGAACAGGAACGCGGTCCGCCCGCCCCGCCCGGCCTCGACGTGGCGGTCGACGGCGTTGTAGCACGCGTTGAGCACGCCACCCTCGTACCACTTGATGTGGACATCGCCGGGCTCGAAGCTCCAGTCCTGGACGGTCTCGAACGGCGTGACCCAGTCGAGGCGCCCGGCCTGCTCGGCCCAGAACGCGTCGCTGTCCTCGACCGACCGGCGGTAGGTGGCCTCGTAGTCGGCCATCGACGGCACGAACGCCCGCGCCTGCACGGCGGGGGCGGGGGGGTAGACGGCTCGTTCGTCGGGCATGGCGGGCAGGCCCGTGAGGGCGGGGCGGTGGCGGTCCGCTCACGCTACCGCCCCTTCACGGAATGTGCAAGGTGGGCGGGGTGGCTCCGAGCCCGCCCCGCCTACCCGCCGGCCGCCCCGCCCGCCGGAGCGGCGCGGTAAGTGCCCCCGCCCATGTCGAACGTGAGCCCGGCCGGCCGGCCGTCGGCGCCCACGTCGAACGTGAGCCGGCCGGCCGTGTGGGCGAGCCTGAACGTGCTCGGCGAAGTCGGGACCATGCGGAGCACGCCCGGCCGCCACGGCATCGACAGCCCGAGCCCGTCGTCCGTCCGCTCGATGACGAACTGGCCCTCGTTGTTGTCGCGGTCGTACGTCCCGACGAGGCGGTCGTACTGGGCGTCCGTGAGGTCGACGCCGTCGACCTGCGCGTAGCCCGCGGGCGGGGCGGGGCGGTCGGGCGTCTCGCGGACCCACAGGTTCCTGAACTGGACGGGGCTCCCGTGGTCCTGGAGCTGGATCGCGCCCGCGCGCGGGTGCGGCGCGTAGGGGAGCGACTCGAGCCAGATCGTCATGCCCGGCAGCAGCTCGTTGTTCTGCACGAGCACGCCGTTGACGAGGACCGTGAGACGGGCCGGCTCCTCGAGCACGCCGCCCTCGCCGAAGCGGGGGCCGCGGAAAAAGACGTCGTACGCCTGCCATTCGCCCGAGGGCCGGAGCGCGTTCGCGAGCGGCGGGAACTGGCCGTAGATGGCGCCGGCCATGCCGTCGGGGTAGGTCGCGTTGTCGTAGGTGTCGAGGATCTGGACCTCGTAGCGGCCGTCGATCAGGAAGACGCCGCTGTTGCTCCGGTCCTGGCCCGTCTTGGCCGGCTCGTCGGCGGCCCGCCACTCGACGTGGAGCTGGAGGTCGCCAAAGTCTTCCGTCGTCTGGATCGGGCCGGAGCCGGGCTCGACGACGACCGCCCCGCCCTCGACGCGCCACGGGGCGGGGCTCCCGTCGGGGGCCTCCCACGCCGCGAGGGCGGCCGGGCCGGACGGGTCGGCCGGGATCAGGACCGTCGCGTCGGCGGGCGGGGCGGCGTAGGACGCGGCGGGCTCGACGCGCGGCGGGGCCGGCCGATCGACGTCGTGCTGGCGCCACGGCAGGGTGTGGGCGGGCGGGGCGCCCTCGTCGGCGGGCATGGCGGGCGCGGGGGGCGGGGCGGTCGTCGCGCAGGCGCCGAGCCCGAGGGCGGCGGCGAGGGCGAGGGCGGGGCGGAGGAGCACGGGGGCCGGGCAGGGTGAGGCGGAGGATACGCCGTCACCCGCCCCGCCCGTGTTCCAGGGGCAGGCCCCAGGCGGCGGGGCGGGGCGACCGTTCGAGCCGGGCCGCGAGGCGGAGGAGCCGGGCCTGCTCGGGCCACGCGAGCCGCGCGGCGGCGGCCTCGGCCGGCAGCCACGCCCACCCGTCGTGCTCGCCGTCGAGCGTCGGCTCGCCCTCGACGCGCACCGCGAACGCGGGCGCGAGCACGACGCGGTCCTCGGCCCACTCGTAGAACGCGTTGACGGACGGGAGCGCCCACGCCTCGACCAGACCGGCTCCGGGCCGCCACCCGGTCTCCTCGGCAAGCTCGCGGAGGGCGGCCTGCCACGCGGCCTCGCCGGGCTCGACCTTGCCGCCGACCATCCGCCACGCGCCGGCGTCGGGCCGGCCGGCCGCGCGCCGCAGGACGAGCCACTCTGCCCCGCCCGCGGCGCTCGGCGGGTGCCGGTACGGGTACACGTCGACGGCGTGGGCGGAGACGGCGGGCACGGGCGGGGCGGTCGGGCAGGTCCGGCGGGGCGGGAGAACGGAACCGCCGGCGCCGGGTTCACACGCTCCGCCCCGCCCCTCGGGTTCGGCCCCATGGACACCCAGATCTACCTCGTCGTCGCGGTCACGTTCGTCGGCTTCGTCGGCCTCGCGTTCATCCTGCTCTACCCGGTCTACCGCTTCCTCCGCCGCGAGGAGCGGGTCGCCGACGAGTGGACGCAGGACGCCGTCGCGCGCCGCCAGCGCCCGGACGCGGGCAAGGGCGTCTCCGGTGACGGCGCCCCCACCGACCCCGTGCCCACGCTGTCCCCGCCCCGCCGCGACGCGGACCCGCCGGACGGCCGCTGACGCGGAGCGCGCCACCCCGCTCGATGGGGCGGGGCGGCTGAGCGGTCGATCCGCCCCGCCCGGCGAGGGCGCAGCGGCGGGCTCGGCGAGGCGCGAATCGTCGCTGGTCGCTTGCGCAACACCCGGCGGACCCGTAAGGTGGCGCACCGCCGGCCCCCGCTGCCATGCCGTCCGCCCCGCTCCGATGCGTCGCCTTCGCTCTCGCCCTCGTCGGCAGCGCCCTGCCGGTGGCGGCGCAGGGTGGGTTTGAGACGCTGGATCCGGCGTACGGGAATGAGACGGCGCGGCGGGCCTTCTACGGCGGGTTCGCGCTCTCGGGCGAGGCCGCTCTCCGCGCCCTGGGGGGCGGGGAGGTGGGGGCGGCCCCGATTGGCAACCTCTCGCTCGCCGCCCGGCTCGACTACGCCGTCCTCCCGCGAGTTGACCTTGCCCTCGTGGCCGACCTCACGGGCGCGGCCCAGAGCGGGCCGCTGGGGCTGAGCTGGGTCGTCGTCAAGCCGTACTGGAACAGCGAGCGGACCGACTTCGCGCTGCGCCTCGCCGTCGACCCGGCCAGCGAGGGCGGGTTGGGGTTCCGCCAGACCGATGTCGCCTTCTTCTCGACGACGGCGCTCTCGCCGGCCGTCACCAACGACTTCTCCGCCAGCGCCCGCCGCGTGCGGACGGGGTACAGCCTCGCGACCGAGGAGACGACCGAGCCGCTGCTTGGCGCCTCGGCCGACCGCCCCGCCGATCCCCGCCGCGAGCGGCTCGTGGGGCAGGAGCTCCGTCTGGGGTGGGGCTACAACGTCCTGTTCGACCCCGCCGGCAGCCGCCTCTCTCTGGGCCTCGTGGCCGAGGGCGGCAGCTACTCGGTCGTCCCGTCCCGCGTCCGCAACGAGGCCGGCGACGACGGCCCGCCGGCGCCGCGCGCGGAGCAGCGGCGGGTGCGGACCGCGGCCGGCTGGCTCCGGGCGGGCATCGAGTTTAGCCGGCCGAAGTACCAGGCGGCCCCGTTCGTGAGCGTCCCCGTCGTCACCTGGGACGACGCCGAGGACCCGGCGGACCTCCCCGGCCGCCGCCTCCAGCGCATCCAGTTTGGCCTCCGCCTCACGCTGCGATGAGGGATGAGCGAGCAGGGCGGCGCCGGTTTTGGTCCGCCCCGCCCCGTGGGCCGGCGAGCAGCGTGCGGCGAGCAGCGGGCGGACCCAAAGGGCGGGGCGGTCGTGGCAGGCACGTTGCTGTCCCGAGGCGGCATCAGTTCCCCTCCTGGTCAGGAGGGGGGAGGGGTGGTTGTCGGGCGGGCGGGGCGGCTGGAGAAGGCGCCGCCCCGCCCAACCTCGCCCCGCCCGCCGGTAGGCACCCGTAGGGACACGACGCGTCGTGTCCGGGGTAGGCGTCCCGCCCTCGCTGCCTGGGCGGGGTGGACAACTCGGGGGCAACCCGGCCGCCCCGCCCGCGGCACGAGCGGGGCGGGGCGGTGATCTTGCCGCCTTCCGGCTTCCACCTTCCGCATGCGCATCGGCATCGTCTCCGACACCCACGGCTACTACCACCCCGAGCTGGACGACGTGTTCGCAGACGTCGACCTCATCCTGCACGCCGGCGACGTGGGGCCGGTGGAGGTCGTCGACCGGCTGGAGCAGATGGCGCCCGTCGTCGGCGTGTACGGGAACGTCGACGGGCCGCCGGTGCGGGGGCGGTTCAAGGAGCACGTCCGCATCCGGGTGGAGGGCGTGCGGCTGTGGATGACGCACATCGGCGGGCGGCCGGGGCGGTGGGCGAAGGGAATTGGCCCCGCCCTCCGCGCCGACCCGCCCGACCTCTTCGTGTGCGGGCACAGCCACATCCTGCGCATCGAGCGCGTGCCGACCCTGCGGCGGATGCTCTACCTCAACCCCGGCGCGGCGGGGCGGCAGGGGTTCCACCAGGTCAAGACGTGCGTCCGCCTGACGATCGAGGACGGCGCCATGAGCGGGGCGGAGGTGATCCACCTGGAGGAGTAAGACGGCCGCTCCGGGCCGCGCCGCCACCCCGCCCGTTGCGGAACGGGGGCGGGGCGGGCATCTTCGACCCACCGACCCACCGACCCACCGACCCACCGACCCACCGACCCACCGACCCACCGACCCACCGACCCACCGGATGCCCGCCCCGCCCGACGCTGCTCGGCCCGACGCCGCCCCGCCCCGCCCGTCCGAGGCGCGGCCGGACGACGAGCACCTGGACGCCGCGCTCGACCCGGCGGAGCAGGCCGAGGCGCTCCTGCTCACGCTCATGAGCCGGCTGCTCGCCCCGCGCGGCGTGGCCGCCCTGGACGACGGCCGCGGGCTCCGCGTCGTGGCTGCGAAGGGCGGCATGCCCGTCGCCGTGGGCGACCGCCTGGACGCCGCCCCGCCCGAGGCGTCGGCGCTCGTGCTCCCGCTCCGCCACGGGGGCGACGCGCTCGGGTTCGTGGCCCTCGGCGGCCGCCTCTCGGGCGAGCCGTACGCGCCGGCCGAGACGGGCGTGGCGCGGTCGCTCGCCGGCGCGACGGCCGCGTCGGTCCGGGCGGGGCGGGCGGCGGCCGCGCTCGCCGAGGCGGTCCGCCGGCAGGAGGCGCGGGCGCAGGAGCTGCGGACGCTGTTCGAGCTGTCGCAGGCGTTCGGCCGCGCGCTCGACCGCGAGGCGATCCTGAACCGGCTCGGGTTCGCGCTCATGGGCCAGCTCCTCGTGGCCCGGTTCGCCGTCGCCCTGTGCGACTCGGACCGCGAGGGCGACGCCGCGCTCGACGTCACGTTCTCGCGCGGCGCGGGCGGAGCGGCGCTTCCGGTCCCGTGCCGCCTCGCCGACCTTCGCGCTCCGCGCGCGCTCGACCCGTCCGATCCGCTCTGGGGGGCGGGGTGGCGGTGGGCGGTCCCGCTGCGGGCCGGCGACGTGTCGCGCGGCGTGGTCTTGCTCGGCCCGCGCGCGGCGGGCGAGCTGGACGAGGGCGCGGCCGACTTCGCGGCGGCGCTCGCGGCGCTCGCCGTCGGCGCGCTGGAGACGGCGGACCGGCTGGGCGAGCGGATCGAGCGCGAGCGGATCGAGGCGGAGGTCGCGCTTGCCCGCGGCGTCCAGGTCCGCCTCCTGCCGGCCCGGCTCCCCAGCGTGCCGGGCCTCGACGTGGCCGCGCGGTGGCGGCCCAGCCGCGACGTCTCGGGCGACACGTACGAGGTGGCTGACCTGGGCGACGGCCGCCTCCTCGTCGCCGTGGCCGACGTCGTGGGCAAGGGGATCGGCGCGTCGCTGCTCATGGCCACGCTCCAGGCCGGCTTCCGCCTGCTCCGCCCCGACCTGGAAACGCCCCGCCCGGACCTCGCCGCGGCGACGGCCCGGCTGGACCGGCTCGTGGCGCAGAGCACCGAGCCGCACCAGTTCGTGACGCTCGCGTGGGGCATCGTCGAGGCCGCCCCGCCCGGCTCGGGCGGGGCGGGGCGGGGCGGCCGGTTCCGCTACGTCGTCGCCGGGCACCCGCCGCCCCGCCTCCTCCGCGCGGGCGGGGCGGTCGAGCCGCTGGACGTGGGCGGGCCGCTCCTGGGCGTCCTCGACGGCGCCCAGTTCGTGCAGGGGGAGGTCGACCTCGGGCTAGGTGATACGGTCCTCCTCTACACCGACGGCGCGACCGAGGCCGAAGACGGGCGGGGCGAGGAGCTGGAGACGGTCGGCCTCGACCGGCTCCTCACGGGCCATGCTGCGGCCGACGCCGCGGGCCTCCTCGACACGGTCCTCCGCGGCGTCGACGCCTGGGCTGCGGGCGGGGCGGCGGACAACGACGACCTCACGCTGGTGGCGGTGCGGATGGTGGGGTGAGGAAAGTGGAAAGTGGAAAGTGGAAAGTGGAAAGTGGCCGGCTGGGCGGGGTGGAAAAGTTTCTGTCAAACAGTTGGTTGACCTGTTGCGTCACCCCGCCCCGCCCGGCACCTTTCATCCCTCATCCCTCATCCCTCATCCCTCATCCCTCATCCCTCATCCCTCATCCCTCATCCCGCTCTCGGCGGCGATTTGGGCGAGCAGCGTGCGCTCGGCGTTCGAGAGGCGGCGGTCGCGCCGGGCCATGACGGCCTCGGCCACGCGGAACGCCTTCTCGGTCCGGTACGGCGCGAGCCCATCCGCCCCGCCCCACGCGAACGAGGGCACGTGGCGGGGCGGGAAGCCGGACCCGAACAGGTTGCAGAACACGCCGACGACCGTCCCCGTGTTGAACATGGTGTTGATCGAGCACTTGGAGTGGTCGCCCATGAAGAGGCCCGCGAACTGGCGCCCGCTCGCGAGGAAGTCGCCGGCCACGGCGTCCCAGACCGTGACCTCGCCGTAGTCATTCTTGAGGTTCGACGTGTTCGTGTCGGCGCCCAGGTTGCACCACCGGCCGAGGTAGCTGTTGCCGAGGTACCCGTCGTGGCCCTTCGACGAGAGGCTGTGGACGACGCTCCCGTGGACCTCCCCGCCCACCTTCGACCGGAACCCGACGGCGCTCTCGTCCACGCGCGCCGCCGGCTTCACAGCCGCCTTCGGCCCGAAAAAGACCGGCCCCCGCACGACGGCGTTCTCGCCGACCTCGGCGCCCTCGCCAATCCAGACCGGCCCGTCCGCGGCCGAGACCACGGCCCCGGCGCGGACCACGGCGCCCTCGCCGACGTGGACGCGCTCGGGCTCGACCAGGACCGCCCCGCCCTCGACGCGGCCCGCGTGCTGGCCCAGTCCGCCCATCGCCTCCAGGTCGTGCGTGATGCGGTCGCCCAGGTCCGCGATAAGGTCCCACAGGTGCGTCACGAGCGTCTCGCCCTCGACCCGCTCCTGCGGGAGCCCCTCGGTCTGGAACAGCCCGAGCGCGTCGGTCGCCACGAGGTCGGCGGGCGGGGCGGGGTGGAACAGGGCGAGGAGCGTGTCGCCCTGCGTGAACGCCCGCGCCTCCCCGCCCGCGGCGGCCTGGCGGACGGCCCGCACGACGTCGCCGCCGCGCGCGAGCCACCGGCCGTTGACGAACAGCGTGGCCCCGGAGGGCGCCGTGCGGACCGGCACGCCTGGGTGCTCCTCGGCCGTCACGCCGGCCACGGCCGCCCGCGTGTGGAGCGCGAGCCGGTCGTGCGGGAAGGCGGCGGCCAGCGTCTCCAGGAGCGTCCGCGCGCCGACGCGGAGGTCGAACGCGGCGCGCGTGAGGGCGAGCGGGGCGAGGTGCCCGACGCGGGCGTCCTCGAACGGGCAGAGGGTCATAGGAGATGGGGGTGGGGGGAGAGGGCGGGCGCCGCGAAAAGTACTGGCCGCCCCGCCCGTGGGTCGTAGGGCGGGGCGGGCGCCCATGGGCGGGGTGGTACCTGATCCGCCCCGCCCCATCCGTGTACAGACCGGAGGCGGGCATTCGTAGGAACACCGCTTGTCGTGTCCGCGGGGGCGGGGCGGTCCGGGGCGGCATCGAAACCCGCACGAGGCGGCGGCAGTCCCCCTTCTGGTCACCGTGCCGCGTCGGCGTAGCCAAGAGGGGATGGGGGGACGACGCGAGCCGCGCCGCCCCGCCCGCGGCGCGTCGCTAGGCGAATGCGGACACCACGCGTGGTGTCCCTACGAGTCTGCTCCGTCCGTTTTGCCCGCCCCGCCCACGAGCGACCGCCGGTCGCCCCTACGGCGTCTACCTCGGGCGCGGGCGGGGTGGCGCATCTTTTGCTCGCCGCTCGCCGCTCGCCGCTCGCCGCTCGCCGCTCGCCGCCCCACCCGACACATGGAGCCCCGCCCCAACCTGATCTCGAGAAAGAAGCCGGCCTACGCCGTCTCCGACTACCTCGCCGACTACCTCGGCCAGTACGGGCGGCGCGCCGAGGGCGGCGTGAGCTACGACGACCTCAGCCGCTACGCTGGGCAGGCCCCGCTCTACGACGAGCTCGGCGACGACACGCTCTGGAGCACCGTCTACTACGCCAACGCCGAGCACGCCGAGATCCACGACGCCCTCCGCGAGACGTACGCGCTGCTCAAGTCCGCCGGCGACCTCTCGACCGTCGAGCACCTCTACGTCGACCGCGTCGACCTCTGCCTCTACGGCAACACGCTCCCGTTCCGCGTGCGGATCGTGAACCGGCTGAACGAGAACTTCGACTACTTCTACGTCAAGCGTGCCGACGCGAGCCGCGTGTACGGGCTGGAGCTGGAGCACGTGCTCTCGCCCAACTCGATCAACTTCCTGGCCCGCGTCGACGGCCCCGAGCTCCGCGACCAGACCATCGTCGAGGAGCACATCGTCGGGCTCCCCGGCGACGCCTTCATCCGCGAGCAGCTCCCCGACAACCGCTTCGACCAGGTCCGGCTCGCCAAGGAGTTCGTCAAGTTCAACGAGCGGTGCTTCGTGCGGCTCCTGGGCGACATGCACGCCGGCAACTGGGTCGTCGACATCACGCCCGACTTCGAGAAGCTCCACTACCGGATGCGGCCGGTCGACTTCGACCAGCAGAGCCACCACCCCGCCCGCAAGGTGTACCTCCCGCAGTTCTTTTCGCAGAACAACCCGGTCATCGCCCTCGGCCTGACGCACCTCACGGAGCGGACCGTCGACCAGTACCAGCGTGAGGAGCGGGCGCTCATGGCGGGGCGGCTCCGCGTCGGGGCGGGGCGGTACGAGGCGCTCATGGACGTGATGCGCGAGGACCTGATCGCTCCGCCCGACTACGTCGACGGGCTCGGCGCCGCGCTCGCCCGGCACTACGGGGACCCCGGCTTCCACCGGGTCGACACGATGGGCGAGCTCGTCCACCACTCGCTCGAGCTCCTCCAGCAGCGGGCCGAGCCGGCCAGCCTCAAGCTCCTCTCCGGCGCGACCGCCGCCGACGTCGCCGGCGACGTGGCCTGAGCGGGCGGGGAGCCGCCGGGGCGGGGCGGCGTATCCTGGGCCACCCCGCCCGACACGACCGGCATGGACTGGCACGACTACATTGACTCGGACCCGAACGTCATCGGGGGCAAGCCCCGCGTCAAGGGAACGCGTATGGGCGTCGCGTTCCTCCTGGAGCTTTTCGCGGTAGGGTGGACGCAAGAGCAGGTTTTGGAGAACTACCCACACCTGACCGTTGAGGACCTGCGGGCCGTCTTCGCCTTCGCGCACGACGCCGCAGCCGACACGCGGCTCGTGCCAGAGAACGGGGCGGACATTTAACGCTTGGACCTAAACCACCTGTCCGGCTAGACGCAGGGCGGGGTGGAGCGGTAGCGTTGAGCGCCCTGCTACTGACCCGATGCGGCTCCTGGCCGATGAGAACGTCTCCCTTCTGAGCATCCTCCTCCTACGAGACCGAGGACTCGACGTGGTCTCCGTGCTGGAGACGCACCCCGGCCTCGACGACCCCGACGTGATCCGGCTCGCGCGTCGCCTCGGCCGCGCGCTCATTACGTTCGACAGCGACATCGGAGAGCGGATCTTCAAAGACGGCGATCCGCCACCGCCCAGCGTGATCTACCTCCGGTTCATCCAGAGCGACGCAGAGGAGACAGCCCGCGTCGTCTTGCAGCTCCTCGCGCTCGACGGCGTCCGCGTGGGCGAGAGCTACGTGACGTATCGAAATGGCCGCGTTCGTCACCAGCCGCTTCCGCCGTCCACTGCGCCCGAGTAGGGTGGGCGGGGCGGCCACCCCGCCCTACAGAAAACCCGTCTCGCTGCGTGCGCCGAGGGCGGGGTGGAAGAAGGCCGGGCAGAGGCGCCGCCCCGCCCCCGCAGCGACCTTGGCCGCGTCCTCTTCCCTGTCCTCATGGCCTCTTTCGACGACTTCGACCTCGCCCCGCCCGTCCGCCAGGGCGTCCGCGACGCGGGCTACACCGACCCCACGCCCGTCCAGGCGGCCACGCTGCCGCACGCGCTGAAGGGCGTCGACGTGGTCGGCGTGGCGCAGACGGGGACGGGCAAGACGGCCGCGTTCGTGCTCCCCATCCTCGACTACCTCGTGCGCGAGCCGGTGGGCGGCAAGAAGCGGCCGGTGCGCGCGCTCGTCGTCACGCCCACACGCGAGCTGGCGATCCAGGTCGAGGAGGCGGTGCAGACCTACGGGAAGGCGACGAAGCTGAAGAGCGCGACGATCTACGGCGGCGTCGGCAAGGGCGGGCAGCGGACGGCCCTCCGCAACGGGGTCGACGTCGTCGTCGCCACGCCGGGTCGGCTCCTCGACTTTGTGGGGACGAAGGAGATCGACCTCTCGTTCGTCGACATCCTGGTTCTGGACGAGGCTGACCGGATGTTCGACATGGGCTTTGTCCGCGACATCCGCAAGATCGTGGCGGCCGTTCCGGAGCAGCGCCAGACCATGCTGTTCTCGGCGACCATGCCGCCCGCGATCCAGGACCTCGCCCGGTCCATCCTCTACAAGCCCGAGACCATCGAGGTCGGCGAGCGGCGCGACCCGGCGGCGACGGTCGCCCAGCGGGCGGTCCACGTGGCCGAGGCCGAAAAGCAGGCGCTCCTCCACCACCTTCTCGACACGGAGCCGGTCGAGCGCGTCATCGTCTTTTCGCGGACCAAGTACCGGGCCGACCGGATCAAGAAGAAGCTGGATCGGGCCGGCTACAAGGCCGTCGCCATCCACTCGAACCGGAGCCAGGGGCAGCGGCAGCGGGCGCTGAAGGGGTTCGAGGGCGGCCAGTTCCGCGTCCTCGTCGCCACCGACATCGCCGCGCGCGGGATCGACATCGACGGCGTCTCGCACGTCGTCAACTTCGACGCGCCGGGCCAGCCCGAGGACTACATCCACCGCATCGGGCGGACGGGCCGCGCCGAGGCTACGGGCGACGCGATCACGTTCGTCTCGGCCAAGGAGCGCGACCAGCTCCGGGCCATCGAGAAGCACACGGGCAAGCCCATCGAGCCGGCCACGTTCGACGGCTTCGAGGCGCCGAAGCTCGCCGAAGCGATGGAGACGGCCAAGCGCCGTTCCAACCCGAAGGGCCACAAGTCGCGCCAGAAGCAGCAGCACGGACGGGGCGGCCCGAAGCCGAAGGGGAGCACCAAGGCCCAGCGCGGCCGCCGAGGCCCCTCCGGCGGCCGCTGACCGCCCCGCCCCCACGGCCATCGTAGGGACACACGGCTTGCCGTGTCCGCGGGCGGGGCGGCTAGAGGTCGCGGAGGAACGGGTTCGCCCGCCGCTCGGCGCCGACCGTCGTGGCCGGGCCGTGGCCCGAGTAGACGACCGTCTCGTCGGGGAGCGTGAGCACGCGGTCGCGGATCGAGGCTAGGAGGGTGTCCATGCTGCCCTGCCACAGGTCGGTCCGCCCGATCGAGCCCTGAAACAGCACGTCGCCGCCGACGAGCTGGCCGCCGGCCTCGTCGTAGAACGCGACCGACCCCGGCGAGTGGCCCGGCACGTGCAGCACGCGGAGCGTCGTGTCGCCGACCGTGAGCGTGTCGCCGTCGGCGAGGTCGTGGGCCGCCGGCGGCGGGGCGTCCACGCGGACCCCGAACCTCTCGCCCTGGACCGGCGCGTTTTGGAGCAGCGGCCCGTCGGCTGGGTGCATCTGCCAGCCCCCGTGCTCGGCCGCCCCGCCCAGCGTGCGCGCAAAGTGGGCGGCCCCGAACACGTGGTCGATGTGGCCGTGCGTGAGGAGCAGGTGGCGGACCGCGAGCCCCTCGGCCTCCAGGTAGTCCTCGACCTGCCGGCGCTCCTCGCGCGTCGCCGTCCCCGGGTCGACGAGCGCGGCCTCGCCGCCGCTGGAGAGCACGTACGTGTTCTCGGCGAACGGGCTGACGACGAACGAGCGGACGGTGAGAGGCATGGTGAATGTGGAAGGGTGAACGCGGAACGCGGAAGGGACGCCGCCCCGCCCGCCCAACGCGAAGGGCGGGGCGGGGCCGTAGCCGTAGGGACACCATGCATGGTGTCCGCATTGGGGCGGGGCGGCAGGACCGGCGGCGAGCCCAAGATGCGGCCGCCCCGCTCCCGGTTCTCTACGGGCGGGGCGGTGCTGAGGCCACCCCGCCCGGTACACGTCGGCCCGGGCGGGGCGGTCAAAGGACGCCGCCCCGCCCTCAGCCCGTTCCCAGCCACCGCTACAGCTCCAGCTCCTGCCCCTGCTCGGGGATGATGACCTCGATGTCCGGGTACTCCTCCTCGATCGCGTCGCGCATCCACTCCTTCGCCGCCGTCTCGCCGTGGACGAGCACGATCGTCCGCGGCTGGACGCGGTCGACGAGCGTGAGCAGGTCGCGGCGGTGGGCGTGGCCCGAGAACCGGAACCGCTCGACCTGGGCGCGGACCGGGAGCGGGCCGTCGTCGAACGTCATGGTCCCGCCCGTCGCGGCGGCCTCCTGGAGCCGCTCGCCCGGTGAACCCTCCTTGGAGTAGCCGACGAAGAAGATCCCGTGGCGCTCGTCGGCCACGAGCTGCTGCGCGAGGTCGTACGACGGGGTTCGCTCGAAGAGCATGCCCGACGTGAGCACGAAGATGCCCGGCTTCGCGAGCGCCGCGTTCTTCTTCTTCTGCGAGCGCGGGTACCGCTCCTGGTCGACGCCGTAGACCTCGAAGTCGGGGTCCAGCCGCGGCGTCGACTCGCGCGTCTTGTCGTAGACCTCGGCCACGCCGCGCATCGAGCCCGCCGTGTAGATCGGGACGTCGGCGTCGACGATGCCGCGCCGCTTAAAGCGGTCGATCATGGCGAGCACGTCCTGGCTCCGTCCGAGCGCGAAGACCGGGATGAGGACCACGCCGCCCCGCCCGAGCACCTTCTGGATCTCCCGCCCGAGCCGCTTCTCCTCGCTCTTCCGCGTCGTTCGCTCGGCCTCGGGGTCGGCGCCCAGCGTCGACTCGAGGAGCATGACGTCGACCGGGCCGTCGGGGACGTCGGACTCGGGGAGGATCGTCTGGGGCTGGACGCTCGTGTCGGACGTGTAGTAGAGCCGGCGGCGCTCGCCGTTCTCGTAGCCCTCGACGAGCAGGCCGACGGCGCCGAGCACGTGGCCCGCGTGGTAGAACGTGCCCGCGAGCGGCCCCTCGGCCTTCAGGCCCGCCAGGTCGAACGGCGTGTCGAGGCTGTGGGTCTCGTAGACGTAGCTGAGCGCTTCGGCCGTCTCGACGTCGAACACCGGCGCCGCGTCGGACGACCCCTCGCGGATGCGCCGCTTCTGGAGGCGCGCCGACGACGGCAAGAGCATCTCGGCCAGGAGCGCCGTCGGCCGCGACATGTGGACGTGGGCGTGGGGCACCTCGCGGGTCAGCACCGGGAGCGAGCCCAGGTGGTCGTGGTGCGCGTGCGTGACGACGACGTGGTCGACCGGCCGGTCCCGGAGGAGTTCGAACGGGGGGACGGCCGCGTAGCCGTCGAGGTCGGGGTCCATGCCGGCGTCGAGGACCAGGCCCGTCCCGCCGAAGGTGACGTGGTGGCAGCTCGCGGCGATCTCGTCGGTGTCGCCGAGGGAGAGGTAACGCATTCGTAGAGGCTCGTAGAAGGCAGAGACTACCGCTCCCGCCCCGCCCGGTGTTCGCACTTTCGGTTCGTTCAGGGCCGCTCCGCCCCGCCCGGAGGCGCCAACGCAAACCGCCCCGCCCTCGTCGTGAGGGCGGGGCGGCGAGGGCGGGGCGGCGAATGCGGGCCGACGCGACGCCGGACCCCGCGGGCGGGGCGGCTACGCCTCGCGGTGGACCTGGCCGTTGGCCGGCTCCTCGGCGCCCTGGAGCGCCTTCCAGTCGTCGAGGAATTTCTTCAGGCCCGCGTCCGTCAGCGGGTGCTGGAGGAGCTGCTTGATCACCTTGAGCGGCATCGTCGCCACGTCGGCGCCGAGTTCGGCGGCCTCGACGACGTGCATCGGGTGGCGGATGGAGGCGGCCAGCACCTCGGTCTCGTAGTCGTAGGTGTCGTAGATCTCGATGATCTGCTTGACCAGGTGCATCCCGTTCGACGAGATGTCGTCGAGCCGGCCGATAAACGGGCTGATGTACGTGGCCCCGGCCTTGGCGGCGACGAGCGCCTGCGTCGGGCTAAAGCAGAGCGTGCAGTTGGTCGGGATGCCCTCCTCGGTCAGCGTCTTGATGGCCTTGATGCCGTCGAGCGTGAGCGGGACCTTGACCACGACGTTGTCGGCGATCTGGGCGACCTCGCGGGCCTCGGTCATCATCTCGTCGTAGGTCACGGCCGTGATCTCGGCCGAGACGTCGCCGGGCGTGATCTCGCAGATCTTGGCGATGTGGCCGTGGAAATCCTTGACCCCGACCTTCTTCATCAGGGACGGGTTCGTGGTCACGCCGTCGAGGACGCCCATGTCCTGGGCCTCCTGGATCTCGTCGAGGACGGCGGTGTCGATAAAGAATTTCATGGCGGGGCGGGGAAGGGTGGATCGGTCTGGGTCCTACGCCCGAGCGCTCCGGCATGTCCCGCCCCGCCCGGAATCTTTATTCCGCCGCCCCGCCCGGCCGCTCGCTCGGCCGCTCGGCGGGCGGGGCGTCCATCGGCCTTGTTGCCGGGGCGGGGCGGCCGAGGGCGCGGTCCCAGAGCCGCCCGAGCCACTCGGCCGAGACGTCGGCTTCGAACGGCACCTGCTCCATCGCCACCCCGCCCGCGCCCGGTGCGGGCGCGAGGCGCCAAGTGAACAGGTACGGCGCCCGGCTCGGGCCGAGGTCGCCGTCGGCCCGCCCGAACCGGACGTCGGCCACCACCACCCCGCCCGCGCTGTCCGCACCGGGCGGGGCGGGGCGGACGCGGAGCCAGCCGCGCGAGAACCAGCGGAGCGTCTCGGCCGGGCGGCTCCCGGCGTAGGGCGCGAGCAGGTTGCGGCGCGCGGCCGTCGCCCGGAACGTCATGTCTGGCCCGTCGTCGAGGAGCGAGCGGAGGCCGGTCAGGTAGACGGTCCCGCTGTCGGTCTCGACCTCGGCCACGCTCCGCCACAGGAGCGTCGTGAGCGGGGCGGCGGCCGTCAGCACGCGGGCGGGGCGGACGCCCTCGGCGTCGAGCGCGCGGAGCGCCGCGCGGTGCGCCGCCTGCTGCGCCACGAGCCCCCACGCGAGGTAGGCCGTCGAGACGGCGAGCCCCCACCCCGCCCACACGCGCCGCCGCCCCGGCCGCCGCGTGACGAGCGCGGCGAGCAGGAAGCCCGCGAGCGGGACCGTGTAGAGCGGGTCGACGATGAACACGCTGCCGACGGCGAACGGCCGGTCCGAGAACGGGGCTAGAAGCTGCGTGCCGTAGACGGTGAACACGTCGAGGAGCGGGTGCGTGAGGAGCGCCGCGAACCAGACGGCCGTCCACAGCCGCCACGTCCCCGCCGACCGGGCGGGGCGCAAACCGCCGGGGCGGTCCGGGCTTCGCCCTGCTCGCCACCGCTCGAACCGCCACACGGCCCACCCCAGCACGGGGCCGGCGACGAACGAGAACGCGAGCCCGTGCGTGAGCCCGCGGTGGACGTGGAGCTCGGCGGCCGTGTCCAGCCACGGGTACGCGAGCACGTCGAGGTCGGGGAGCGTCCCGGCGACGGCGCCCCAGAGCGCGGCGCGGCGCCCGACGCGCGGCCCGGCGACGGCCTCGCCGACGGCGGCGCCGAGAACGGCCTGGGTCAGAGAGTCCAAACGGCGGGGCGGGGTGGGGAGCGGCGGACGGTGGCCGCCCCGCCCGCGTACGGGGGAGCGGGGCGGAGAACGCTCCGCGCGAACCGGCGGTCCTACACGGCCACGCCGCCCGCGACGAGCCGCGCGTAGTGGGCCTCGTAGCGGGGGACGATCCGATCGATCTCGAACTCGGTCACGGCCCGCTCGCGGGCCGCCGCCGCCATCCGCGCGTGGAGGGCGGGGTGGGAGAGGATCTCGCGGGCCGCCGCCGTCATGCCGTCGATGTCGCCCAGCGGGCGGAGGAAGCCGGTGACGCCCTCGACGTTGAGCTCGGGGAGGCCGCCGATGTCCGACGACACCACGGGCACGCCGCACGCCATGGCCTCGAGCGCGGCGAGCCCGAACGTCTCGCTCCCGGACGGCATCAGGAACAGGTCGGCGATGGAGAGGATCTCCTCGACCGGCTCCTGCTTCCCGATAAACCGGACCTCGCCCCACACGCCGGCCTCGCGCGCGCGCGCCTCGGCCGCCGCCCGCTCCGGCCCGTCGCCGACCATGAGGAGCTTGACGCCGCCGGCCTCGCCGTGCCGCGGGTCGCCCTCGGGCCACGCGCCCTCGGCGTGGAGCCGGGCGAACACGTCGACCACGTCGCCGGTCCGCTTGACGCGGCGGAAGTTGGAGACGTGGACGAGCAGGCGCTCGCCGTCGGGCGCGATCGCCTGCTTAAAGTGGTCCTTCGGCTGGCGCTGGAAGCGCTCGGTGTCGACGAAGTTGGGGATCACCTCGATCTCGCGGCTCACGTCGAACGAGGCGTACGTCTCGCGCCGGAGCCAGTCGCTCACGGCCGTGACCCCGTCGGAGGCGTCGATCGCGTGCTCGACGACCGGCTTGAAGCTGGGGTCCTTGCCCACGAGCGTGATGTCGGTCCCGTGGAGCGTGGTCACGACCGGGATCTCGACGCCCTTCGAGCGGAGGATCTGCTGGGCCAGGACCGCGCTCGTCGCGTGCGGGATCGCGTAGTGGACGTGGAGCAGGTCGAGCCCGTCGTGCGTCGCCACGTCGATCATCTTCGAGGCCAGCGCGAGCGCGTACGGCGGGTACTCGAAGAGCGGGTACGTGTTGACGCGGACCTCGTGGAAGGTGAGGTTCTGGGCCACGTGCTCGAGCCGGAGCGGGAGCGCGTAGGCGATAAAGTGGACCGTGTGGCCGCGCGCCGCGAGCGCCTTGCCCAGCTCGGTCGCGACCACGCCGGAGCCGCCGAAGGTGGGGTAGCAGGTGATGCCGATCGTCATGCGGCCCCAACGCCACCGCCCCGCCCCGGGTCCGGCGCGCGTGCTGCAGAACGGTGAATGTCGGGCGGGGGAGTGGCGCTCGTCGCCGCCCCGCCCACGCGTCCGGTCCGCCCCGCTCGCCGTGGGCGGGGCGGGGCGGTAGGTTTGGCGACCGTTCTCCGCCCCCTCCCCATGCGCCTCGCCTCCCGCCTCCTCCCCGCCCTCGCCCTCGCGGCGTGCCTCGCCGCCCCGCGCGCCGAGGCCCAGATCATCCCGTCCATCGACGTCGGCGTCGCCGGCGGCGTCAACTTCGCGTCGCTCGGCGACGCGGCCGGGCTCGACTTCGACGGCTCGACGGGCTACCACATCGGCGCCTTTGCCGACGTCTCCGTCCTCCTGTTCCAGGCGCGGACGGGCGTGTACTACCTCCGCGCCGGCGACGTCCAGGGCGAGGGCGAGGACGGGTCGATCAGCTTCGTCACCGTCCCCGTCGACTTCAAGCTCCAGACGCCGACGCCGATCCTAAAGGGGTACGTGCTCGTCGGCCCCGAATTCCGGTTCCCGCTCGACGGCCTCGACACGTTCGACACGCGGTCGGTCAACACGGTGCTCAACGTGGGCATCGGGGCCGGAGCCGGCATCCCGATCGTGGGGCCGAACGGGTTCCTCGAGCTCCGCTACGCGTTCGACCTCACCGGCATCGCGGCCGACGACGCGGGGACCGACCAGGACGTCAAGGTCAGCCTGTTCATGATCCGCGCCGGCATCGGGATCTAGAAAGGCGACGAGTGATGAGCGACGGGTAACGGGTGGAGTGGTCGGACCGACCATCCCGCCTGACAGGAGGGCGGGGTGGCCCGGTCTCGAAGCCACCCCGCCCGTCGCTCAGTGCCCGTCTCTCCGTACTCGTTCAGAAGCGGAGGAGCGCGGCGGCCGGGCCGTGCTCGCGGAGCGCCTCGCGCGCCGCCTTGCTGCGGACGAGTTCGAGCGTGGCTCCTTGCTCCATGGCCTTGTCGAGCATGAGCTCGACGAGGTCGTTCACGGCGCGCACCGCCCCGCCCGTCGCCTCGTACGTGCCCTCGGTCTGCGTCGTGAGCATCCCCGAGGTCGGGTCGATGCCGCCCGGAATCGTCTCGGCGTCGTCGACCACGAGCGTCATCACGCGCTGCTGGTTGAGCATGTCGAGCGTGTCGTCGAGGCCGGCCACGGCCCGCGACGACAGGAGCTCCTGGACCTTCCCGAGCGTCTCGAGCTCCTCGCGGGCTTCGACCTCGCGCTGCACGTCGCCGGCGGCGTCCGAGACCTCGGCCGAGGTCGCGTTGATGTCGCACGAGAACGAGGCGGCCACGCGCTGGCGCGTCGCCTGGTCGAGCCCGTCGAGGAAGTCGGCCTCCATGTCGGTCGTGGCCGAGTGGATCACGTGCCGGGCCTCCAGGGACTGCGCGATCAGGTTGCAGGCGTGGGCGCTCCGCCGGGCCTGCGCCCGCTTCATGTCCGCCTTCATGTCCTGGCGCTGGTCCTTTGAGGCAAAGTCGGTGACGAAGAGCTCCTGGCCCTCCAGCTCGTAGACCTCCTCGACGAGCCCGATCTGGGCAAAGAAGAACCGGCTCTTGTGGGCCGAGACGAGCGCGATCACAAACCGGTCGTTCTCGTCGCGGACGCGCGCGAGCGGACGCACGTACGGGTTGTCGGTGACGTGGACCTCGTTGGGGAGCGCGATCGCCGTCCCGAGCTGCTCGAAGAGCCCGAGCGCCTCACACGCGAAAAAGGCCACGCCCCGCCCCGTCCGCGGCAGGCCGTTCGCGAGCGCCTCCCCGATCCGGTCGCACTCGGCCTGGACCGCCTTTTTCTGCTCGCCGGCGTCCGAAACCGCCCGCTCGCACAGGTCCTTGAACGTGGTCTCCCACGTCGTCCCCAGACGGGCCTCCGGCGTCAGCTCCATGTACAGGCTGACGATGGGGGCGCTCGTCGACTGCGCCTCGTTGAGGCGCTGGAGGTGGTCGGCCGAGAGAAAGTGGAAGCCGGGTTTCGTCGTTCGGCGGCGCAGCTCGGCGAGGAGGGCGTCGCGGTCGTCGGGGGCGAGGGTCGTGGACATCAGAGGGGAGGGGATGGGGAGCGGGCGGGGCGCAGAGGGGCGGGCGGGGCGGGGCGCTCGGCGGACCTCGTACCAGGTACCGAGCGCCCGGGGGGCGTGCTACGCGTCGGGGAGCGGGTCGCCGGTGTACGAGTCGACGGCGGGGTCGTCGTCGTGGTCGTCGCGGACCGAGCCGTAGCGGTCGAGGAGCCCTTCGCGGGCCAGGTTCAGCATGGCCGCCGTGTCCTTGAGCGAGGCGTTGATGATCTGGGCCGCTTCGGGGAGCGAGACCTCGAACTCGTCGTGGAGGACGGTCACCTGGCGGGCCGCGCCGCGGAACGTGGCGTCGGCGAGGAGGTCGCGGTCCTGCGGGCTGAGGTCGGCCTCGGCGTAGCCCTCGACGCTGACGTCCTCGGGGGTCGTGGAGGGCACGATCTCCTCGTAGGTGTCGACGTCGAACGGCTGGCGGAACTCGTAGAACGACTCCTCGACGGCGTCGTGCTCCTCGCCGGTCGGGAGCTCCTCATCGAGCGAGATCATCTTGCGCTCGGCGTAGCGGTCCTCCTGGCGGGCGTACCGGGCGAGCGCCCGGGTCTGAAGCCCGAGGAGCCACGCGCGGAAGCTCATCCGGTCGGCGTCGTAGCGGCCGCGGCGCTCCCAGGCGCGCACGAGCGTCTCGCCGACGAGCTCCTCGGTCGTGAGGTCGACGAGCGTACCCGTGTCGTCGGCCGGCGTGTCGTCGACGGCGGCGCGCTCGATGTCGAGCTGGCGGGCGGCCGCGGCCATGAGGTCGTCCTGGTACGGGGCGATCGCGTCGTTGAAGGCGTCGCGGTCGCCGTCGAGCGCGCGGCGCCAGGCGTCGGCGGGCGGGTGGGCAGAGGGCATGGAGGGGGCGTGTTCGCGAGAAGGGCAGGGCGGCTCCGCAGGGGCGGGGCCGGTCTGGGGTCAACCGGGCGGGGGCACCGCAAGATCCGGGCGGGGCGGGGTGGAACCGCGCCCGCGTCCGCCTCGCCTGTGAGCTGGCGCCGTCGGCCACCGCCCCGCCCGCGGCGCGCCTGCCCCCGATCTCAAAAGCCGTCTGGGATCTCCCCCTCCCTCGCCGGGCGAGGGTCGAACCCAAAGGGCGGGGTGGGGGGCGGGCATCGACCCGGGGCGGGGCGGTCCCAGACAGCCGCGCAGACTTCAGAGGCTCTTCCTCTCCATCGCCATCCCTACGCGGGACCACGGAGTGAGGGGGAGCCCGCCCGGGAGGACCGACCGCCCCGCCCGCCGGACCCCGCCCCGCCCGGGACCGCTCCCAAAACGGCGACCCGTCTCACAGGGAGGGGCGGCCTCACAGAACCGCCCCACAGAGTCTCCGCCCCGCCCCCAACAAAAACAGGGCGCGCCCGGTGGAGGCGCGCCCTGGACGGGTCCGCCGGACGGGCCGGCGTGGTGGGAGGACCCGGGTTCGAAACCTACAGCGCCAACCGGAGGGGGGCGGCGCTCAGCGCCGAAGCCACGCCCGAGTAGAACCGGAACCGGCGCGGGTCCACGCGGAAGCCGGTCGGGCGAATGGGCTGGTGGCCGGCCGACCAGTTCGGGGCCGCCCCGCCCACCATCGAGCGCTCGCTGTAGAAGTGGCGCGTCGACGTCGGGAACGGCCGGTCCGCCGAACGGGCGTAGTAGACGTCGTGGGCGATGGCCAGCGTGCGCTGGAACGCCTCGGTCGCAGTCTCCGGCGTGAGCGTCGTGTACAGGCGCCGCTTTGGGCTGCCCGGGTTGAAGGCGCTAAACTGGTACGGGTCGGTCACGACGCCCTCGTACGTCGACGCCCCGCGGTACTCGGTCTCGACGCGGTTGCGGATGACCCAGCCGACGAGCTCCTGCTCGTGGGGCTTCTTGGTCTCCGAGTACATGCACCGGGCCAGCCACAGCACGTCGTCGCTCACGTCCGCCAGCACGAAGGGCGGGGGGGCGTCGGAGACGACGGCGGTGGGGAGCTCGCTCTGAGCGAGGTCGTCCGGGCTGTAGGCGGTGAAGAACAGGGCGAGCAGCGGGAGCATCGCGGCCAACACCAGGGCCAGACCGGCGGCGGCTTTCTTGGCAAAGGTCTTTGTCGACGCGTCGTTCGAGTCTGTGTCCATGCAGGGGGGCTCGGGATCGGCGGTGGGGAGAAGGACGCTCTGGGAAAGAGAACTCTGAGGTCTCGAAGCCCGCGAGAAGGGGGCGTGCGGGCCGAGAGAACTCGGAGCCGGGCCAGAAGCAGGCGGGGCACAGGTCCCAACGACCGTGCCCACGCGGTCGTGCGGGGGCGGGGCGGCCCGAACCGGCGCCTCGGCCCGGCGTCCGACCGCCCCGCCCCCGACGCGTCCACCGTCGGCTCCTCGGCTGACCCGTGAGGTGGACACCCGCCCCGCCCGCCGTCTCGCCCAATGGACACCCCGCTCCGCATCCTCGCCGACGCCAACATCCCCGCCGCGACCGACGCGTCCGGCGCGCTGGGACGCGTCCGGCTCCTCCCCGGCCGCGAGATCACGCGCGCCGAGGCCGAGGGCGCCGATGTCCTGCTCGTCCGCAGCGTGACGCCGGTCGACGCGGCGCTCCTGGAGGGCACGCCCGTCCGGTTCGTGGGCTCGGCGACGGCCGGGACCGACCACGTCGACCGCCCCGCCCTCGGCCACCTGGGCGTCGGGTTCGCGTGGGCGCCGGGGTCGAACGCGACGTCGGTCGTCGAGCACGTCCTGGCCGCGCTCCTGGCCGTCGCCGCGGACCGGGGCGAGGCGCTCGCGGGGAAAACGCTGGGCGTGGTCGGCACCGGCGCCGTCGGCGGGCGCCTCGCGCCGCGTGCCGAGGCACTCGGGATGAGCATCGTCGCGTCCGACCCACCCCGCGCGGCGGCCGCCGAGGCGCGGGGCGAGGCGCACCCGTACGTCCCGCTCGACGCCGTGCTCGCCCAGACCGATGTCGTAACGCTCCACACCCCGCTCACGACGGCGGCCGAGAGCCCGTGGCCCACGCGCGGCCTCTTCGGCGCCGACGCGTTCGCCGCCATGCGCCCCGGCGCCTGGTTCGTCAACGCCGCCCGGGGCGGGGTGGTCGACGCCACCGCGCTCCGCCGCGAGGCGGCCCGCCGCCCGTGCGTGCTCGACGTGTGGCCGGGCGAGCCCACGCCCGACCCCGAGACGGTCGGCCTCGCCGCACTGGGCTCGCCCCACGTCGCTGGCTACGCGGCCGACGGCAAGGTCCGCGGCACGGCGATGCTGGCCGCCGCGCTCCGCCGGTGGCTCGCGGCGGGCGGGGCGGAAGCCGCGCCGTGGGACGAGTCCGCGGCGCTCGGCCCCGATCCGCCCCCGGTCGCCGCCCCGCCCGCGCCGGGCGACGTGGAGGACCCGGTCGCGCAGGCGGCGTGGCTGGACGCGCTCGCGCGCCAGGCGTTCAGCGTCCGCGCCGAAGACGCCCGGTTCCGGGCCGCGCTCGACGCCGCGGGCGGGGCGGCCGAGCGCGCGGCGGCCTTTGCCGATCTGCGGCGGACGTACCCCGCGCGCCGCGAGTGGGCGCACTACGCGGTCGAGGGCGAGGTCCCCGCCCCGCTCCGCCGCGCGGTCGCGGACGGGCTCGGGATGCGGATCGCGGGCTAGCGGACCGTCGCTGGGCGGGGCGGGGCCAGGACGAACCGCTCGGGCTGGCCGTTGGCGACAGAGGCTCCGACGCCGCCGCCGCCGATGCCGTACACCACGCCCGATATCACCGCCATGGCGGTCGGGCTGAGGTCGATGAACCCCTGCGGCTCGTACGTCGCGTGGGTCAGGACCGCCCCCCCCACGGCGGCCGCCGCGAAGCCGAGGGCGAACCCTTCGAGCCGGCTCAGCCGCCCCCGCGGGTCGACGCCCGCGAACGCGACACGGTCGACGTCGGCCGTCGGCACGACGTGGACGGCGCCGTCGGCGCCGATCCAGCTCGTCGAGTCGGCGTCGATGCGGAGGCCGCGGGCCTCGACCGCCGGCCTGTCGCGGACGGTGACGACCGCCCGCTGCCGCCCCGCCCGCTCGCTGATCGCCTGGCGGCTCGCCGCGTCGGCCACGTCGAGCGTCCGCGTCGTGGCGACGCAGCCGGAGAGCAGGAGGAGCAACGCGAGGAGGGCGGGGCGGCGCATGGGAGTGAGCGGACCTGGGGCGGGGCGGTGCCGTAGCCTACCGCGCCCGCCCCGCCCCGCCGTAGTGCAAACGGACCACCCCGCCCCGGGGCGGCGCACTTTCCCCTTGCCCCTCTCCCCCTCACCCCAGCAGCACGCCGGCGATCGTCGCCGTCATGAGGTTGGCGAGCGTGCCGGCGAGCACGGCGCGGAGCCCGAGCGCCGCGATTTCGCCCGTCCGCTCCGGCGCGAGCGGGCCGATCCCGCCGATCTGGATGCCGATCGACGACAGGTTGGCGAACCCGCACAGCGCGAACGTCGCCATGATGACCGTCTTGGGCTGGAGCGAGCCGGCCGCGAGCGCGTCGGCGAGCTGGGTGTAGGCGACGAACTCGTTGGCGATCACCTTCGTCCCCAGGAGCGCCCCGAACGCGGTCACGTCGCCCGCGGGCACGCCGACGGCCCAGGCGACGGGCGCCAGGATCACGCCGAGGATGGCCTCCAGGCTGATCTCGAACCCGAACAGGCCGGCGCCCCACCCGAGGATGCCGTTGAGGATGGCGATGAGGGCGAGGAACGCGATGAGCATGGCCCCGATGTTCAGCGCCAGCTGGAGCCCGTCGGCCGCGCCGGTCGCCGCGGCGTCGATGACGTTTTTGGGTCCGGCGTCGGTCAGGTCCTCGACGGCGGCGGCGGTCGCCTCGGTGCTGTCGGTCGCCGGCTGCGTGGCCTCGCCCGCGTCCGTCACGGCGGGCGGGACGGCCTCCGCCCCGCCCCCGAGGGCGTCGGGCGGGGTGGTGGGCCGCGTCTCGGGGATGAGGACTTTGGCGAGCACGAGGGCCGCCGGCGCCGCCATCACGCTCGCGCCCAGCAGCTGCTCGGCGAACAGCTGCTGCCCGACCGCCACCGGGACGCCCTCGATGGCCGCGTAGCGCTCGCCCAGGAACGCGACGTACGACGCCAGCACGCCGCCCGCGATCGTCGCCATGCCGCCCGTCATGACGGCCATGAGCTCGCTCCGCGAGAGGGTCTTGATGTAGGGCTTGATGACGAGCGGGGCCTCGGTCTGCCCCACGAAGATGTTGGCGCTGACCGAGAGCGACTCCGGCCCGCTCGTCCCCAGCGCCCGCTGGACCACCCACGCCACGCCCTGCACGATCCGTTGCATGACCCCGAGGTAGTACAGGATCGACATCAGCGACGCGAACACGATGACGGTCGGGAGCACCTGGGCGAAAAAGAAGAACCCGAGCGAGCCCTCGGACGCCGGCCCCAGCCCGAGCGTCCCGAAGATGAACGTGGAGCCGACCTCGACGGCCGCCAGGAACTGCACGAACAGGCCCGAGACGAACGCGAACGCCGCCGCCGGCCACCCGAGCGGGGCGAACGTCGCGGCGAGACTGTCGCCGCGGAGGATGAGCACGGCGAACACGAGCTGGAGCCCCAGCCCCAGCCCGACCGTCCGCCAGTTGACGCGGCGGCGGTCGGACGAGAGCGCGAACGCGATCGCGAGGATGACGACGAGGCCGAGCAAGCCGCGGCCGATCGAGACAAGGTCCATGCATGCGCGGGGCGGACCCGCAGGGTGAGGCGGCGCGAAGATACCGGGCGGGGCGGGGGCCGGCGAGTCGGGAGGCCGCCCCGGCCCGGTGCCCGTGGCGACGCGGCGTGCCGGGCGCAGGGTGACCACCCCGCCCTCAGCGCGGGCGAGGAGGCCACCTTCTGCTCGCTGCTCGTCGCGGGCGGGGTGGTGCGTTTGCACTACGCGCGGGCGGGGCGGTGGGGCTACGCTCTGCGACCACCCCGCCCCCACGCCTCGCCATGGATCTGACCTCCCTGTTCGGAGCGCATCCCGAGTGGTTTGGGCCGTTCACCGTGCTCGCCTTCGGCGCGGCCTACCTCACGGCCGTCGTCGTGGGCTACCGGCGCGGCTGGCCGCCGGCGGCGTGGCTCCTGGTCCTGGCCGCCGCCGGGATCGGCGGCGTCGTGGGGACGCGGCTGCTCCCGCTCGGCCTCGACGGGCTCCGCGCGCTCTGGCTCGACGGTGCCCTCCCCGACGCGGGCGTCCGCCGGCTGCCGGGCACCATCGCCGGGGCGCTTGTCGCCGCCGAGGCCGCGCGGCGCCTGCTGGGCGTCCGGCGGTCGATGCTCGACCCGCTCGCGTCGGCCGGGCTCGTGGGCATCGCCGTGGCCCGCGTCGGGTGCCTGCTGGCCGGCTGCTGCTTCGGGACGCCGACCGACGGACCGTGGGGCGTGACGTACGCGGCCGGCTCGTTCGTCCACGGGTTCCACCTCGCGCACGGCGTGGTCGAGGGCGGGGCGGCCGGTCCGGCGCCGGTCCACCCGATCCCGCTCTACGACATCGCGTTCGCGCTCGTCGTGCTGGCGCTCCTGCCGCGGCTCGCGCGCCGGCTCCGCGCGCCGGGCAGCCTGTGCGGCGCGGTCGTCGGCCTGTACGCCGTGCACCGCTTCGCGCAGGACTTCGTGCGGGCAAACGACGTGACGGCGTGGGGCGGGCTCACGGCGGTCCAGGTGGGGATGGCGGCCGCGGCCGCGCTCGCCCTCGGGGCCGTCTTGTGGGCCGAGCGGCGCGAGCGGGGCGGGGCGGCCGAGAGCTGGGGTGGGGCGGACCGCGCGGAGCCCGCCCCGCTCCGGCTCGTGGCGGTCCTGGGCGTGGTCGTCGCTTTGCGCCTCGCCCTCGACGGGTGGCTGACGTCGGCCGAGGCGGCGGTCCTGCTGATCCGGATCGTGCCGGCGGCGGGCGCCGTCGCCGTCGCCCTGGTGCGGAGCCCGGCCGCCGCCCCGCTCCGGTGGGCGGCGGCGGGGGTGGCCGGCGCGCTCCCGCTCGTCGCCGGGTTCCAGACCGAGCCGGCGGCCGAGCCGTTCAGTCTGTGGGCCGTCGAGGCGCACGGCGACGTGGGGCGGTACCAGGAGTTCGACATCTGCAGCGACAACCTCTACCAGTACACGACGGCCGGCGCCGGCGTGGCGCGCGTCTGGGTCGACCCCGAGGCCGAGCGGACGCGCGAGGTCGGCGTGCGGGTCTACGGCGGCCGGCAAGCGTTCTCTCCGCGCAGCGATCAGGCGCCGCGTTCGGAGGAGGCCCACGGCTTCGCCGCGGTCGCTCCGTACGCCCGGGTCGACGAGCGCAACATCGGCGGCTCGCTCGGGCTCCACGTCGGCCGCTCTTCCATTTTGGGGCCGGAGACGGCGACGGTCTTCCCCTCGGCGGGCCTCCGCCTCGGCCCGCGCCGCGCGCACTTCCTGGTGGGCTTTATGGACGCCCCGCACTTTGGAGCGCCAGCCCCAGCGGTCCACATCGGCGCGGGGACCGGGCGGCTCACCGCCGACGGCCAGGAGCTCCGTGTGACGGGCGGCGTCTCCGGCTCCGGCTTCTACGTCGCCGGCACGATCCCGGCGGGGCGGCTCTTCCTCGAACCGATGGGCGCGGTGGCGTCGTCCAACGGCGACTGGATCTACCAGGGCGGCGTCCGGCTCCGCCTCCACCTGCCGGCCGAGTAGCCACCCCGCCCTCACGCGCCGGCGGGGCGGCGGAGGCACGGGCGGGGCGGTCCGCGCAGCACGCCCGCCCCGCCCAGGCGTCGCTGCGGGCGGCCCGCCACCCCGCCCGACGGCCACCGGAACACGTCGTTGCATGCAACGACGCGACCTCGTCGCGCAGAACCGCCCCGGGCGGGGTGGACAACGTGGGGGCAACTCGGCCGCCCCGCCCTTGACAGCGCGGGCGGGGCGGTCATCTTCCCGTACCCCGTACCCCGTACCCCGTACCCCGTACCCCGTACCCCGTACCCGCTACACCAGCCGCCCCGCCCGGAGCGACCGCTCCAGCCACGTCCGCTTTTTGTCCAGCTCGACGAGGCTCGCCGCCGCCTGCGGCTGCCCCTGAATCCGCCGCTTCCACGCCGCGTGGACCTGGCGGACCGAGACGTCGGCGGCGAACGAGAGCTCCTTGGCGAGCTCGGCGCACGCCTGGCGCAGCTCGCGCTCGCGCGCGGCCACGTCGATGGCCTGGGGGCGCGGGGCGGGGCGGGGCACGTCCTGGTGGAAGTCGGACGACGAGCGGTAGCCCGGCATCTGCTCCAGGCTGTGCGTCTGGCTCGCGCCCTGGCGGACCGACTTGAGCTCCCACACGCTGACGTCCGTTTTCTCGACCGTCGCGCCCTCCCCGCCCCCGGTCGCCTTGGACTGCTTGACGCCCGTTTGCTCCTCGGCCGCGATCCACCGCAGCGTGTCGACCACGCCCGAGTCGTCGGCGGCGTAGAGGTCGCAGCGGTTGGCCTCCTCGGGCCATTGCGGCACGTAGCGCATCCCGCGGAACACCTGCTGCATCGTCTTCCCGACGGCGCGGACGAGGTCCGCCTTCACCAGCACCGAGATGGGCTTGATGTCCGTCCCCTCGCCGATCATGTCGACCTGGACCATGACGTCGAGCCCGCCCTCGCGGTAGGCGTCGAGCAACTGCTGCCGCTCGCCGGCGGCCACGTCCTGGCCGATCCGGGCGGAGCGGACGTCGGGGTAGCGGCGGCGGACGAAGTCGAGGATGGCCGCCGCGTGCGCGTTCGACATCGCGATGACGAGCATCTGGTGGTCGCGGTAGCCGGCGTAGCTCCCGGACCGCGCCATCTGCCGCGCGAGCTGCCCTCGCTTTTCGGCGAACCGCGCGAACGCCGGCCCGAGCAGCGTCTCGAGGTAGACCTCGTGGAACCGGAGCTTCCGCCGCGCGAGGTACGCGTCGACGTCCTTGGTCGCCTCGGCGTCCTCGCGGAGCTGCGAGAGCGAGATCTCGACCTCCTCGCCCGTGTCCGTCCTGACCATCCGCACCGCGTAGTCGACCACGTGGGCGTCGACGCGCTTGAGGATGCCGCCCTCGGCGTGGGCCTCGCGCATCCCGACCTCGTGGAGCGCGTCGTAGTACTCGAAGCCCTCGGAGTCGACCGTCGTGGGCACGCCGAACAGCGTCTTGCTGTCGCCGCGCATGGGCGTGCCCGAGAGCGCCACGCTCGCCGCGTGCGGGAACCGCTCAATGGCCCGCGCCCACGTCCCGTCCGTCGCCAGGTGGTGGACCTCGTCGAACACGAAGAGCGCCTTGGCCCGCTTGCAGTACTCGACGAGCGCGTCGTTCCCACGCTCGCCGCTCGCGTACTGGTAGGTCGTCACCACGACCTCGGTGTCGAGGTTCTTGAGGAACACCCGGTCCGAGTCCGCCGCGCAGTACGTGACCGCCCCGCCCCCGAGCCAGTGGAAGACCTGGGCGAGCTCGTCGGCGTCGGCGTACTGGTCGCGGAGGTTGCCGCGGGGGACGAAGACCACGAGCCGGTCGCAGACGCCGAGCGCGCGCGCGACGACGTAGGCCGAGAGCGCCGTAATCGTCTTGCCGTAGCCCGGGACAAACACGCCGAGCGCGTTCCGCTCGCCCCGTTCGAGCGCCGCCGCCCACTTTTCCAGGAACGCCCGCTGCCCCTCGCGGAACGCGAACCCGTCGCGGAGCCGGACGCCGGGGAGGGCGTCCGCCGACGGCGGCAGCGGGCGGGCGGGGAGCGACACGGGAGCGATCTGCGGGGGCCGTCCAACCTACGCCCGCCCCGCCCCCGGCCGGGCGGGGCGGGGCGGAGCGGCGGGGAAATCTCGGCGGACCCGCGGCCTGGGCGGCGGCCCGCGTGCCGGAATCCCCCACCCCGCCCCCGGGGCGACCCGGGGAAATGGGCGGCCGGTTGAGGAACGGGGCGGGGCGGCGATACCCCCGGGAGATCACCGCAGCGTTCGCATGTCTTCCGCCCCCCTCGTCCAGGTCGTCTACGGCTCCGCCACGCCCCACCTGCTGAGCCGCGACGAACTCCTCGACATCCTCCGCGTGAGCCGCCGCAACAACGCGGCCGCCGGCGTCACCGGCGCCCTCCTCTACACCGAGGGCAACGTGATGCAGGTGCTCGAAGGCCCCGGCCCGGCCGTCGAGGCGACCTATGCCCGGATCGCCCGCGACCCCCGCCACCACCGCGTGCTCCCGCTCATCCGCGGGCCGGTCGAGGCCCGGTCGTTCCCGGACTGGTCGATGGGGCTCTGCGACGTCCACGGGCTGGACGACGAGGACCGGGCTGCGACGCGGTCGCTCCTCGACCTCACGGCGCCGGGGCCGGACCGGGCACGGCGCCTGCTGGCCTCGTTCCGCGCGCTCCTCCCCGGCGTGCGCACGCACGTCCCCGGCTGACGGCCCCAGCACGCGACCGCCCCGCCCCGACGTGCGGGCGGGGCGGCTAGGGGGTGCGGCCACCCCGCCCCCGACGTGGGCAGCGGGCGGGGCGGCTAGAAAGTGCGCTAGAGCAACGGCAGGTAGGTACAGGGTGCTCGGCACGAGGTACGCGCGCGTCGAGGTCAGATCGGACCGTACCTCGTACCCGGTACCCCGTACCCACCCGGAGGGTGCGCTAGAGGGTGCGGACGTTGTCGGTCGGGTCGTCGTCGGGGAGGTCGCCCGTGGGGTCGATCCGGGCCGAGACCACGGTCCGGCCGTCCAGCTCGACGCGGGCGGCCGTCGTGTCGGTCCCGAAGTAGGCCTCGGCCGGGACCGTGACAACTTCGGTGGTCCCGTCCGCGAACCGGAACTCGACCGTCGTGGGCAGCACCTGCGCGCCCCGGTTCTCGACCGTCGCCACCGCCCGGCCGTCGACGACGTCGAGGGCGACGAGCGCCTGGTCGAACAGGCCAGTCTCGTAGAACCACCCGCGCCAGAACCAGCTCAGGTCCTCGCCGGTCACGTCCTCGATCGTGCGGAAAAAGTCGGCCGGCTGCGGGTGCTTGTACGCCCACCGCTGGATGTACTCCTCGAAGGCCTCGTCGAAGCGCTCCGGCCCGACGACCGTGTTGCGGAGGAGCAGGAGCCCCTTCGCCGGCTTCCGGTAGGCCAGCCACCCGAGGGCGGGGCGGCGGATCCGGTCGGGGTACGTCATGATCGGCTGGTCGACCGCGTACGGCTGGCGCGCGAAGTCCGCCGCCGCCGGCCCCTCGGTGAGCCGGATCACGCGGGCCGAGTCGGCTTGGCCGTAGCCGGCGATCGTCGGGTCCGGGTTGGCGTCGTAGAACTCGCGGTTGGCGAACGTGTTGAGGTAGCTGTTGAAGCCCTCGTCCATCCAGGCGTAGCGGCGCTCGTCGGAGCCCACGATCATCGGGAACCAGTTGTGGCCGAGCTCGTGGTCGATGACCCCGAACAGGCTCATAAACCGGGCGTCGACGCCCGAAAAGTGGAGCATCGGGTACTCCATGCCGCCCACGACGCCGGCCACCGAGATGGCGACGGGGTAGGGGTAGGGGTACCAGCGGCTGTTGGCGAGGATGGAGGCGCGGCCGAACCGCGTGGCCTCCTCCCAGCCGGGGTTGTCGGGCGTGCCCACGCCCTCGGACGGGTAGGCGCTCAGGATCAGGACGTCGTTCGTCGTGCCGTCCTCCAGCTCGACGGCGGCGTTCGCGCCGTCGAGGATGAAGGCGTCCGAAGCCGCCCACGCCACGTCGCGAACGTTCTCGGCCCGGTAGCGCCACGTGGTCATGCCCCCGGCGGGGCGGGCGCGGCCGACCTCGTCGGGCTCGACGATGTAGACGCGGTCGGGGCTCTGGCGCACGCGCGCCAGCCGCTCGCGCTGGACGTCGGTGTAGACCTCGCCTTCGTTCAAGAGCTCGCCGGTGCCGACGACCGTCATCGACGAGGGCACCGTCACGTCGTACTCGAAGTCGCCGTAGCCCAGGTAGAACTCGCCCTGGCCGAGGTACGGGAGCGGGTTCCAGCCGTGGACGTCATCGTAGACGGCCACGCGCGGGTACCACTGGGCGAACTCGTAGACGGTCCCGGCGGCGGTCTCGAGCCGGCCCATCCGGTCGGCCCCGTACTCGGGCACGACGAACGAGTACGGCACGACCACCTCGACCGTCCCGCCGTTGTCGCGGAGCGGGGCGGGGAGGTCGATCCGCATCCGCGTGTCGGTCACGACCGGCGTCACGGGCTGGCCGCCCGCGGTGACGGTCCCGATCTGGTAGCCGCCCTCGGGGAACGACCCGCGCCACCGGCTGTCGGGCGGCGTGCGGAGCGCGCCCCGCGAGGCGGGCGCGAACAGGTTCTGCTCGAGGTGCATCCACAGGTAGTCGAGCGCCTGCGGGCTGTTGTTCGTGTAGGTCAGCCGGACGGTCCCGGTGACGGTGTGGGTCGTCGTGTCGAGGGCGGCCTCGATGCGGTAGTCGTTCTCGTTCTGCCAGTAGGCCGGGCCGGGGCGCCCGTCGGCGGCGCGGTACTGGTTGGGCGTCGGGAGCACGAGCGGCGCGAACAGGGCGTCGTTCGTCTCGTCGAACGCGACGTTCTGGGCGAGGGCCGGGGCGGCGGCGAGGACGAGCGCGGTGAGGAGCGCGGTCGGGGCCAGCGCGGACAGGCGGGGAGTCATAAAGGGGCGGAGTGGGGGCGGGGTGGCGCTGCGGGAACGTAGCCACCGGCGGGGGCGCCGGAGTAACGCCCGCCCCGCCCGTCCGCGTACGGGGTCGTCCCACCTGCAGGTCGGGTAGCGGACCGGGGGCGGGGTGGAGGTCAACGCGGGCGGGGCGGCTGAAGGTGGCCGAACGTCGTTGCGAAGCGGCGGCAGTCCCCCTCCTGGCCACCGCGCAGCGTCGGCGCAGCCAGGAGGGGCTAGGGGTGGTTGTCGGGCAGGCGGGGCGGTCTGGGCGGGCGCCGCCCCGCCCGCTGCCGCCCCGCCCGCGCGCCGAGCCCGACGGCGTTGCATGCAACGCCGCTACGGCCGCCGCCCCGCCCGTGCCGTGGGCGGGGTGGTTCACGGGCTGCCCGCCGCCCCACTTTCACGCCCGGCTGAAAACTCCGCGCGCCGTGCGTCGTGCTACGCCGCCGCCCCGACGCCATGCCCGCCCGCCCCGCCCCGCCCGACGCCGACGCCCCCGCCGCGGACGCCGTGCTCGACCTCCGCGACGTCCGCAAGGGGTACCGCGAGGGGGACGCCACGCGCGACGTGCTCCGCGGCGCGTCCATGCGCCTCGGGCGCGGCACCGTCGGCGCGCTCGTCGGGCGGAGCGGGGCGGGCAAGTCGACCGTCCTCAACCTGATCTCGGGCATCGACCAACCCGACGACGGGGCGGTCGTCGTGGACGGGCAGCACCTCGAACGGCTCTCGGAGCGCGAGCGGACCCTGTTCCGCCGCCGCCACATCGGGTTCGTGTTCCAGTTCTACAACCTCGTCCCCACGCTGACCGTCGCCGAGAACGTCCGCTTCCTCCTCGACCTCAACCGGGCGCCCGACGCCGAGGCCCGCGCGGCGTCACTGCTCGCGGACGTCGGTCTGGCGGACCGCGCGGACGCCTTCCCGGACCGGCTCTCGGGCGGCGAGCAGCAGCGGGTCGCCATCGCCCGGGCGCTTGCCCACGACCCCGCCCTCGTCCTCGCCGACGAGCCCACGGGCGACCTCGACGCCCGGACCGGCCGCCAGATCCTCGACCTCCTCGAAGCCATGACGCGCGAGCGCGGGCGGACGCTGCTCATGGTCACGCACGACGAGAACACGCTCGACCGCGTCGACACCGTGTTCCGCCTCGCCGACGGGCGGCTGGAGAGGGAAGAGGGAGGGGGGAAGCGGCAGGAGTGCGCGCCTCGCCCCGTGGCGGCGCGCGACTGACCGCCCCGCCCCCTCACAGAGCAGACGTCGGAGGAGGCCGCCCCGCCCCGACGGTCTTTCCCCCTTGCCTCATCCCCCATGACCCTTGCCCTGTCGAGCCGCCGCTACCTGCTCCGCCACCCGTGGCTGACGGCGCTCTCGATCCTCGGCGTGGCGCTGGGCGTGGCCGTCAGCGTGGCGGTCGACCTCGCGAACGGGAGCGCGCTCCGCGCCTTCGAGCTGTCGGGCGAGGCCGTGACCGGCCGCGCGACGCACCAGGTCATCGGCGGGCCAGGCGGGGTGCCGGGGGCGCTCGTGGCCCGCGTCCGCGCCGAGGGCGGGGTGGCGAACGTGGCGCCGGTCGTGGAGGGCGACGCGCGCGTGGCGCGCGAGCGCAGCCGCGTGGTCGGCGTGCTGGGCGTGGACCCGTTCGAGGAGGCCGCCTTCCGCCCGTTCGTCGGCGGCCCGGGCAGCGGGCTCGACGCCGGCCTGTTCCTGACCGTCCCCGGCGCCGCGCTCGTGAGTGAGCAGACGGCGGCGGAGCTGGGCCTCGCCGTCGGCGACACGCTCGGGCTCCAGATCGACGGCCGCTCCGAGGTCGCCCACGTTATCGGTCTCCTCCAGCCCGGCGACGACCGCAGCGCGAGCGCGCTCCAAAACCTCCTCGTGGTGGACGTGGCGACGGGGCAGGAGTGGTTTGGGTTGGAGAGGGACGGGGCGGGGCGGGGTGGAAAGGGCGTGGGCGGGGCGGAGCCGAACGGGGCGGGCTCCGCCGAGGTCACGTCTGCGAATCCCTCTTCATCCCCCATCCCCTATCCCTCGCCGGCACCCGCCGGCCGCCTTTCCCGCATCGACCTCCTGCTCCCGGACTCGGCGGCGGTGGCGCGCGTGGCGGCGCTGCTGCCGGCGGGCGCCGAGGTGCGGCCGGCGTCGACGCAGGCGGAGACGCTGGCGACGATGACCGAGGCGTTCCGGCTCAACCTGTCGGCGCTGAGCCTCTTGGCGCTCGTCGTTGGGCTGTTCCTCATCTACAACACCGTGACGTTCGCCGTCGTCCAGCGGCGGCGCGTGCTGGGGACGTACCGGGCGCTCGGCGTCACGCGCGGCGAAGTGTTCCGGCTGGTCTTGGTCGAGGCGCTCGTAGTCGGCGCCGTGGGGACCGCGCTCGGGCTCGCGCTGGGCGTGGCGCTGGGGAGCGGGCTGGTCCGGCTCGTGACGCAGACGATCGGCGACCTGTACTTCGTCGTCCGCGTGCGCGAGCTGGCGCTCTCGCCGTGGGCGCTCGCGAAGGGCGCCGTGCTGGGGCTCGGGGCCACGCTCGTCGGCGCGCTCCGGCCCGGGTGGGAGGCGGCGTCGGTGGCGCCGGCCTCGGCGCTCCGCCGCTCGACGCAGGAGGACCGCATCGGGCGCGGGGCGGGGCGGCTGGCCCTGGGCGGGGCGGCGGCGCTCGCGTCGGGCGGCTTGGTGCTGCTCCTCCCCGCCGGCGTGGTCGGCGCCTACGCCGGGATGCTCGGCATCCTGGTCGGCGTGGCGCTCCTCACGCCCTGGCTCACGCGAGTGTACGCGGCGGCGGCGCAGCCGCTCATGGCCCGGCTCATGGGGCCGGTCGGGCGGATGGCCGCGCGCGGGATCGCGACCTCGCTCAGCCGGACGGCCGTGGCGGTCGCCGCGCTCACGGTCGCCGTGGCCGCCACGATCGGCGTGGCCACGATGGTGTCGTCGTTCCGCACGACGGTCGAGGACTGGCTGGGGTCCGTGCTCCAGTCCGACGTCTACGTGCAGCCGCCGGCGACCGTCTTCCGGCGGGGCGGGGCGGTCCTCGACCCGGCCCTCGCGCGCGACCTGGCCGCGCTCCCGGGCGTCGAGCGGACCGACGCCATCCGAATCCGCACGCTGGACGGCCTGGTCCGCTCGGGCGGGAACTCGGGCGGGGCGGGCGACGGCTCGTCGGCCGGCCGGTTCGACCTCGTCGTCTCGCGCATCGACGCGACGCGGGCGGGCGTCAACCGCTACAAGGAGGGCTCGGCCGAGGCGTTCGCGGCGGCGGCACCGGGCGGGGCGGTGGCCGTGAGCGAGCCGTTCGCGTTCCGGTTCGGGGTCGGCGTGGGCGACACGCTGCGGCTCCCGACCGACCGCGGCCCACGCGCCTATCCGGTCGCGGCCGTCTACATCGACTACGGGAACGACCTGGGCGTGGTGCTCATGGACGAGCGCCCGTTCCTCGCGGCCTACGACGACCCCGGGTACGCGGGCACGGCACTCACGGCGGCGCCGGGCGTCGACCCCGACGACCTGGTGGCGAGCGCCCAGGCGCTCGCCGAGGGCCGGCAGGACGTGACCGTCCGCTCGACGCGGGCGCTCCGGCAGGCCAGCCTCGACATCTTCGACCAGACGTTCGTGGTGACGAGCGTGCTCCGGCTGCTCGCGGTCGGCGTCGCGTTTGTGGGCGTGCTCTCAGCGCTGCTGGCGCTCCAGCTCGAGCGCCGCCGCGAGCTGGCCATGCTCCGCGCGCAGGGCATGACGCCGGGCGAGCTGCGGAAGATGGTGCTCGCGCAGACGGGCCTCATGGGGCTGTGGGCGGGCCTGCTCTCGGTCCCGCTCGGCCTCGCGCTGGCGGCCGTCCTCGTGTTCGTGGTCAACGTCCGCTCGTTCGGGTGGACGCTGGCGTTCGTGGTCTCGCCGTCCGTGCTGCTCCAGGCGGTCGGGCTGGCGGTCGCGGCGGCGCTCCTGGCCGGGGCCTACCCGGCGTGGCGGATGAGCACGACGAGCCCGGCGATCGCGCTGCGGGAGGAGTAGGGCGGGGCGGGCGCTGGACGAGTCGGGCGGGGCGCGTGGCGTATCATCAGGGACCACCCCGCCCGCGCCATGACCGTCCCCATCACGAAGCCACAGATCGTCCGTGCCGTGGGCGACCTGCCCGACGACGCGACGGTCGAGGACGCGATGGAGCGCCTGCTCCTGCTGAGCAAGGTCGGCGAGGGGCTCGAACAGGCGCGCCGCGGAGAGACCGTCCCCCACGCGGAAGTCGCTCGCCGCATGGAGGAGCGGCTAAGCGGTTGGCGCAACCGGCCGTAGACAGTGGCGGACGTCGTCTGGACGAAGAGGGCGCAGGCCGACCTCGCCGAGATCGCGGACTACCACGCCGCGCAGTCGCCCGCCTACGCCGAGGTTCTCGTGCGTCGGCTTCTCGCAGCGGCCGAGCGGCTGAGCGCCTTTCCCGAGTCCGGCCGCGTCGTGCCGGAGATCGGGGACGAGCTCATGCGAGAGGTGGTGTACCGGAACTACCGCGTCATCTACCTCCACAGCGCCGGGGAGGGCCGGAAGCGAATCGGTCTCATATGCTTAGCCTGGGGGATTCCGTATCGTAGCA